>JABXKY010000118.1 GCA_013619005.1 Candidatus Bathyarchaeota archaeon
CGCTCATAACGTAGGGGCTGCCGGTGCGACGGTCACCGTGCAGTTGTACAGGAGGTAATTTGATGTCAGAGTACTTGGTTTCAAAGTTCTGGGAGGGGGTAAACAACGAGGAGCTCAATGGATGCGAGTGCACGAGTTGCGGCAAGCTGATGCTCCCCGCCAGGATCATCTGCCCCAGTTGCGGTTCAAGGGATCTAACCGATAAGGGGTACAAGGGAACGGGCACCGTGAAGACCAAGACAAAGATCCATGTGCCCCTGCCCAGGTTCCAGAGCATTAGCCCCCACGGCGTCGGCATCATTGATCTCGACGAGGGGGTCTCCATAAGCGGTTTGCTGCTTGATGATCCGGAGATCGGCGACAGGGTCAAGGCGGTGTACCTTGAGGACGGAGAGAAAAAGCTCCTGGCCTTTAAGCCAACCTAGTTACTCGCCCTTGAAAACGGGCTTTCTTCTGTTGTTGAATGCGTCGATGCCTTCAATGAGTTCGCCGTAGTTCCAGAGGTCAGCGAAGGCATCGGCCTCGGCGTCAAGGGCCGCATCAAGGTTGACGTCGCTGGCGCTGAGTTTCTTCATGGCCTTGAGGGATTTTTGTGGCCCGTTGACCAGTGCCTGGAGGTACTCCTTGACCTTAGCATCGAACTCGGCCGCGGGGTATACTTGGCTGACGAGCCCCATGGATTTGGCCTCGTCTGCGTTGATCCTTCTGCCCGTCATTATCAGATCGTTTGCCTCCATCTTTCCGACAATCTTCTTGAGCAGGTACGTGCCTCCCCACCCCGGCATGAGACCCAGGCTTACCTCGGGCTGGCTGAACCTCGCCTTGTCGCTTGCGACCCTTAGGTCACAGAAGAGGATCAGCTCGTTTCCTCCCCCAAGCGCGTAACCGTTGACCGCAGCCACGACGGGTTTAGGTGTCTCCATGAACTTTTTGAAGGCGTTGTGGCCCGCCTTGCTGACCTTCCTCGCCTCCTCGACGCTGAGACCCGGGAACTGACTGACGTCTGCGCCCGCGCAGAACGCCCTGTCACCCGCCCCCGTTACGAGGATAGCCTTCACATCAGGGTCCGCTGACGCCTCGTCCACGGCTTCACTGATCAAGCCGAGCATCTCAAGGGTCATGCTGTTGAGCTTGGAGGGACGGTTCAATGTGATCTTGTAGACCCCGTCCGCCTTCCCTGTGAGCACCGGCTTCTCCTCGCCTAGCCCGGCTTTAATCATCTCGAAGGGCCCCTTGGGGATGTTGGCGCCCAGCTTCATGGCTATGTCGATGTCCTCGACGGTTGCCACCGCCTCATTGAATAGCTTCTCGGCCTCCTTGACGAAGGGCTCCAGCAGGAGCTTTACGTCAAATCCCTTGGCTTGGTCCTCCGTGACGGCCGGCCTCTCCGCGTATGAGTAGAAACCCTCGCCGCTCTTTCTTCCCAGCTTCCTTGAGTCAAACAGCTCAATTATCTTCTCGTGGGGCGCGTACTCGGGCCCTATCTGTTCCTCGAATGTCTTGAGGATGTTGTGGACGATGTCCAACCCTATGAGGTCGCTCAGCATGAAGGGCCCCATAGGCATGCCCGCCTTGTGCTGCATGGCGGCGTCGATCTGCTCGATCTGGAACTTGTCAAGCAGCTTGGATGCCTCGTTGAGGTACGTAACTAGGATCCTGTTGACTATGAAACCCGGCGAATCCTTCTTGACCCACACGGGAGTCTTGCGCATCTTTCTTGCCAGCTCCATGACGGTCTCGACTGTCTCCTTGCTGGTTTTATCTCCCTGATTGACCTCCACCAGCTTCATGATGGCCGGCGGGTTGAAGAAGTGCATGCCCACGAACCTCTCTGGGTTGGGGACCACCGTGGCAATCTCCGAGATGCTGAGGCTGCTTGTGTTGGACGCGAGAATGGAGTCCCCCGGCGCCAACTCGGCTGCCTCCTTCCAAACCATGTGTTTGATCTCCATCTTCTCAGGGATGGCCTCGATGACCAGCTGGGCGTCGCCGACCGCCTCCTTGAGGTCCAGCGTGAACGTGATTCGCCCCAGTATCTCCTCCTTGACTTGGGGTGGTATCCTCTCCCTTTTCACGAGGTAGTCCAGGCTCTTCGTTATACCTTTGAGTCCGTGGTCGAGGAACTCCTGCTTGATGTCCCTCACGGCAACCCTGTAGCCCGCAGCGGCGGCTATCTGAGCGATCCCGTGGCCCATGACGCCGGCACCAAGGACCGCAATCTTCTCAACTTGATCAGGCAGCATAATGCTTCAATCGGTTAATCTCCTTTGAGCTTAAAGGGTTTTCATGATAACACTATTATCCTCTGGTGGACAACATCCGAAGGATAAATATGAGGCAGGTAGTTCTGCTAAAGGCAATCCCCGACGTAAACGAGATAAAAATCGATCAAAGGTCACGCAAACCCGTGACTGCAGGGGTTAAGAAAAAGATCAGTGAGCTTGACAAGCGCGCCCTTGAGGCAGCCATACAGACTAAGAGCGCCGTAGGAGGCGAGGTCGTGGTCCTCAGCATGGGCGACGACATGACAAAGACGGCCCTCCTTGCAGCCCTCGCCATGGGAGCCGACGGCGCCTATATGGTAATAGACCCCGAGTTGACTGGGCTGGACACAAACGCCACGAGCAAGGTGCTGGAGGCGGCCATGAAGGAGATCGGTGAATATGATCTGATACTGGCAGGGGAGATGACCCTTGACTCGTTGAGCAGCCAGATAGGGCCTAGGCTCGCGGAGTTGTTGGGGCTCCCACAGGTTACGTACGTCAAGGAGTTCTCGGTGACCGATGGAAAGGTCACGGCGGTCAGGGACCTGGAGGACGCCGACGCGGTGGTTGAGGTTGCCCTCCCGGCCGTGCTCTCCGTTACAAGGGAGATCAACGAGCCGAGGATACCGAACCTCATGAACATCATGAAGGCCAAGAGGAAGCCCCAGACGGTCTGGGACGCGGCGGGGCTGGGACTGGACGCCGAGGCCGTCAAGGCCATGAGTTATGTCACCATCACAGATGTCACCGCCCCCCTCGTAGAGAGGAAGCAGATCAAGATAGAGGCGAACACCGTCGAGGAGGCCGCGGTCAAGCTTGCAGAGGCTCTGGCTAGGGAGGGTGTCATCTGATGAGCTTCCTGGTTTACTCAGAGGACAGGGAGCTGGCGTTCCAGATCCTGGCGAAGGCACGAGAGCTGGCAGACGCGAAAGGCTCAGAGGTGGTCGCGTTGGTAACCGATGGATCCCCCCAGGATTACCTCAACCAGGGGGCTGACAGGGCGTTGAGCGTTGATGGGTTGGGTGGCTTCGCGGTAGCCCCCTACCGCGCGGCGGTGCTCAAGGCCGTTGATGAGGCGGCGCCCGAGTTAATTATGATGGGTGCCACCAAGAGGGGGAAGGAGCTGGCGCCCAGGATCGCGGCGGCCCTGGCGGTCGGTTGCATGACGGAGTGTTACAATGTAGACCTTGAGGACGGAAGAATCGTCGTCGAGAGGCTCACCTACGGGGGCTCAACCATCGCGAAGGAGTATAGCACTAGCGTCCCAACGGTGATCACGGTTCCACCGAGGAGCTTTGATAAGCTTGAGGCATCGGAGAGATCCGGTGAGGTCGTTGGATTAACTATTGAGGCGCCCGCGCCCGAGTTGAAGGTAGTCGAGGTGAGGGAGAAGCCGAAGGGCTCATCCGACGTCGAGAACGCGGACATCATCATCTCGGCGGGCAGGGGCTTCAAGGAGAAGGAGGACCTGAAGATCCTGGACGAGCTGGCTGACATCCTGGGTGCGGCGGTCGGCTGTACTAGGCCGATTAGCGCTGACCTCGGCTGGATGGATGAATGGGTTGGCATCAGCGGCAAGAAGGTAAAGCCGAGCCTGTACATCACGTGCGGCATAAGCGGCCAGATCCAGCACGTGTCCGGTATCAGGGACAGCAAAATAATCGTGAGCATCAACAACGACGAGTCCGCTGGAATCCACGGCGTCAGCGACTACAGCATCGTCGGCGATATATACGAGGTCGTGCCTGCGCTGGTCAAGGCCCTCAAGGAAAAAGCCTAATCCCACCCCTTTCTTTTCTAATCTATGGTTCTACCAGAGGAGACACTGCAATCCATCCGTGACGCTGCAGCCATAATCGCCTCATCCGAGTACGTCACCTGCCTCACTGGGGCGGGGATAAGCGTCGAGAGCGGCATCAGGCCCTTCAGGGGGCCAGGCGGCCTCTGGACAGAGAAGGGCGAGCCGTCCATGGACGGGTACAGGAGGTTTCTGCAGGACCCCAAGGCTTACTGGGAGCGAAGGCTTGAAAGCAGAAGCGAGTTCGGGTTGAGCCTCAGCTACAAGGAGCCCAACCCCGGGCACGTTGCGTTGGCCAGGCTTGAGGAGGTGGGGGTGTTGAAGTCGCTTGTCACCCAGAACATCGACAACCTCCACTACGCGGCTGGAAGCGTGAACATCCTCGAGATCCACGGTAACAGCAAATGGTACAGGTGCGTCGATTGCATGAGCAGGTGGCCCAACGAGGAGTTTGAGGTCAAGGATATCCCGCCTACATGCCCCGAGTGCGGCGGTTTTGTCAAGACCGACACCGTGATGTTCGGGGAGCCCATCCCCATGGGGGTCCTTCGACGTTGCTTTGAGGAGGCCGAGAGGAGCGACTGCATGATAGCGGCTGGGACAAGCGCCACGGTCACACCCGCGGCTAATCTACCCCTGATTGTGAGAAGGAACGCGGGCAAGATCATCGAGGTCAACATCAGGGAGAGCGAGATCAGCCACGTCTGCGATGTCAACGTTTTCGCGCCCTCGGGGGAGAGCCTGCCTATACTTGTTGAAGAGGTCGAGAAGCTAACCTAGCTTCTTCCTGGTCCAGTGAGCCACTTCCTCGCATGTGGCGAACCACACGTCGCCCCTGTCCTTGGCGTCCCTGAGCAGCTTCTCCAGCATGTCGAGCCTGCTGATGCGGCCGATGCACTGGGGGTGGCACGTCAACCCGAAGTACCTTCCAAGCCTGTAGATGCCGTCCCACTCGAGCTTCCATATGCCCCACACCTGCTCGGGGGTCATCCTGTGGGTCTCGAAGTGGGGCCAGTCGTCCATCATCCACTCCACGGGCAGCTCAACTAGGCCCGTGTCCTCGCCCCTCCACTTGAGCATGTATGGCATGTCATCGTCCATGAAGTTGCTGTCGTAGGTGAAGCCCAGCTCCCGGACCAGGTCAAGGGTCCTGTCGCTGATGAGCCAGTATGGGGCCCTGAAGCCTGTGGGCTTTACCCCTATCTTCTCGAAGCTTTCCAGGGCCTTCAGGAATACCCCCCTCTCGCTCTCCATGCTTATCTCGGCGAGCCTCTCGTGGAGGTATCCATGGGCCCCCATCTCGTGGCCACGAGATACAATCTCCTCGCAGCTCTCCGTAAAGTTATCAACGGTCCACCCAGGCGTGAAGAAGGTCGCCTTGATATCCAGCTCATCCAGCAGGTCAAGGATACGGGGTATAGCGGTATTGGGGGCGAACCTGCCCCTGCTCTGGGCAACTATGTCCAGCGGTGCCCTCCTCATGAGGGCGCTGTTGCTGTCATAGTCGAAGGAGAGGTTGAAGCAGGACTTGTAGCCGTCAGGCCAAAACGAATCAGACATGGTTACTGGGTGGCTTTTGAGCGTAAAAAATGTGCGTTCAACGTGTTTTTCCGCTTATTTGGATAAATTTTGGGTGAAAATAAGGGATGGACTTTTATGGTGAGAAAAAAATAGATAATTCTGACCCACAATGAGCCGGGATAACACCATTTACATCGGCAGGAAGCCTGTCATGAGCTACGTTATGGCTACGCTCGCTACGTTCAACCACAACGAGGTCATCCAGATCAAGGCAAGGGGAAGGTCAATCACGACGGCCGTCGATGTCGCCGAGATCACCAGGAACAGGTACATGACTGGTATGGAGAAGCCAGAGATAACCATCGGTACCGAGCAGGTCGAGGACGACAGGGGCACCAGGAACGTCTCGACCATGACCATCACCCTCGTCAAGGGGGACGCGGTCGTACCGGCCGAGGTCTTCAGGCCAAGGGAGAGACGTGAAAGAAGGCCACCCAGAAGGGAAAGGGAGGCACCGGCACCCAAGGCGGAGCCTGAACCGGAACCTGAGCCCGTCGTCGAAGATATCGATGTATCAAAGATCAGCGGGGTAGGTGCTGTCACTGAGGAGAAGCTCAAGGCTGCGGGCTACGATACAGTCGCCAAGGTGTTAAACTCCGAGCCATCGGAGCTGGCGCTGAAGACCAGGCTCACTGTGGCGCAGGTCGAGAAGATCATGGCGGCTGCTAAAGAGATCTAACCATTGTAGAACCTCTTAAAACCCTTTAAGATTAATTCATCGGGATAAGTATGCGTGTGTTACAGCTTCACTGCTCAGAGTTCAGCTTCAAGACCCTCAAGGAGACCCCCGTGGCGGAGCACCCCGCCTACCCCAAGGAGGGAGATTACGAGAACATCCTAGTCTGCTTCACCTGCTTCGAGAAGAAGGACGTCAACAGGGAGGGGGAGATCATCGAGGAGTACGTCAACAACATCAAGGTGGACACCGATAGGATCGGGTGCAACAACGTCATCCTCCACCCCTACGCGCACCTGAGCCACGAGCTGGGAAGCCCCAAGAGGGCGAAAAAGTTCATGAGTGACCTGGAGGCGAGGCTCAACGCTGAGGGAATCGACGCCCACAGGAGCCCCTTCGGCTGGTACAAGGCCTTCGGCCTCTACTGCAAGGGCCACCCCTTGGCGGAGATGTACAGGGAGTACTAGACCCAGACCTTCTCGGGGTTCAGTATCCCGTTGGGGTCAAACGCGGCCTTGATGCCCTTCATCAACTCCACCTGGGCCACTCCTACCTCACGTTCCAGGTAATGCTTCTTGGTGTAGCCCAGCCCGTGCTCGCCTGACGAGGTGCCTCCCATCTCAAGGGCGATGTCAATGAGGTCGCTTAACGCCGCCTCCATCAACTCGTCCCAGTCCTCCATGGGGGTCTCATCCTTCTTGATGATGAAGTAGTGTAGGTTTCCGTCCCCCGCGTGCCCCACTGGGACCAGCAGCACACCGTGTTTCTCCCCTATCTCATCCGCCCGCTCCACGTAATCAGGGATCATGCTTCGGGGTATGCAGATGTCCGCCTCGTCCAGCGTGTAGGCAGCCATATAGGCGTCGAACAGGCATTTCCTTGCCTCCCAGATCTGGCCCTGGCGCTGGGCGTTGTCCGCGATGTAGGCGTCAACCGCCCCCATCTCGATGCAGGCCTCCCCGGCGGTCTCCAGTTGCCTGTCAAGCTCCTCCTTGCTGTTTGCCTCAACCGCCACGATGAGGTAAGCGGGGTGGCTGTTGTCGGGGAGTTTCCTTCCCGTGTGCTTCTCGGCCATGAGCACTGCGTGCTGTGGCATGTACTCCAGGCCAAATGGCACGATCTTCTGTTTGATTATCTCCCTCACGGCTTTCACGGCGTCCATTGTTGAAGTGAAAGGCGCGTAGATCAGCGATGTGAGCTTGGGTTTTGGTATCAGCCTCAGGATCGCCTTGGTGACGACCACCAGCGTCCCCTCGCTCCCGATGATGAGGTCGATGAGGCTGTACCCCGTGCTGTCCTTGACGTTTTTGCCCCCCACCTGGATGACCTCGCCGCTGGGTAGCACGACCTCGAGCCCGTTCACGAAGTCACGGGTTACCCCGTACTTCATGGCCCGCATACCGCCCGCGTTGGTGGAGATGTTGCCCCCTATGCTGCCTGACTCCTGACCGGGGTCAGGGGGGTAGTAGAGGCCCAGCTTCTCCGTCGCCTCATGGATATCATTG
>JABXKY010000055.1 GCA_013619005.1 Candidatus Bathyarchaeota archaeon
GTACTGAGCCAGCTATATGTGGGCAAGCTCCTCGACAGGCTGGGCAGGAAACGGATACTCGCTTTCAGCAGGATGGCCATGGCATCAAGCTGCCTCATCTACCCCGTTGCATCCTCTTGGATCCACATCGCGGCAGTTGAGGCCATAAGCGGCCTCGCGATATCCAGCTGGCTCAGCGCCCAGTCCACCTACCTGATAGACATAGCCCCGAGGAAGCTCAGGGCGACCTACCTAGCATCAAGCATGGCGGTGATAGGGGTCGCAACCTTCATAGGCAGCAACCTTGGCGGCCAACTGGTCCAGAACATACTGGGCGGTAGCCTAGCAGCTGTTGAGACAGGGCTCTTCATAGGGGGAGCCCTGAGGCTCGTCCTGGGGGTCCTGTTCCTGACGATAAAAGAGAAGAGGGGCTAGCCTTCTAGGATGTCCTTCCAGTAGGCCATGTATCCGGATTTCGTTACCTGAGGCTCGTACTCCTCGGTAACCTGCCTCGCCAGCTTGGCCCCGTCCCATAGAAGGTCGAAGACCATCCCCGCGTACAGTTTCACCGGCATGACGTAGGCCACGTACTTGTCAACTATGGAGTAGCTCCTGCTGTGGCCCACACCGGTGGCGCCCCCAACGCCGAAGCTGGCCTTGGGCATGATGTTGGCCACGTCGTTGATATCCGAGACTGCGCCGTGGGGCGTCCTAATGGGCGACGGGTCTGCCGTGCCAACCACGAGGTCCTCCTCGTCGAAGATCTCGAAGGCGTTGTCCCTCATGTTCCTCCAAAGGGTATCGCTGCCCTGCATCTGGCTCGGCAGGTAACCCGGGATGTTACTGATCTCCACCTCCGCTCCCAATGCAATGGCGCCGCCCCTCAGTGCCCTGTCAACCTTCATGGAGGCGTCCTTGATGGCCTCCACGGAGGCCGCCCTTATCATCATCTCCAGCCTGACCTCGCTGGGCACTATGTTCACGGCGTCCCCGCCCTTGGTGATAAAGTAGTGCACGCGCACGGCGTCCGTGTCCTTGAAGGTATCCCTCTGGGCGTCAATGGCGGACATCGCTATGTTGGCCGCGTTCAACGCGTTCACCCCGTTCCAGGGGGCAGCCCCGCTGTGAGCCTCCGCCCCCTTGAACGAGATCATCTTGCCCATGAAGCCCACTCCACCGGGCTGTGGGCCCTCGCCCCCCCTGACCGCGATTTTCCACTCCGTGTTGGTGGCCATGTGGTTCGCCAAGCTGATATCCACATCATCGAAGTACCCGTCCTTGATGAACTCCTGTTTGCCGCCCAGGAAGAACAGCTTTCCCTCATCGTACAGCTCCCTCCTCCACTCTATCTCGATGGGCTCCTCCGCCGGAACCGCCATACAGGTAACCGAGCCGTCCAGGTGCTCCATGACCCCCGAGTCCACCAGCGCCATGGCCACCCCGATCATGTTAGCCATCTGACCGTTGTGGCCGCAAGAGTGAACTGCGCCGGTATCAGGGTCAGACTCAGGGTGCTCCGGAATCAGCAAAGCGTCCAGCTCCCCGATGACCGCGATGTTTGGCCTGTCATCCCTACCATTGATCTTTGCCTGAACACCGGTCAGGCCGATATTCTCCTCAACCTCAAGGCCGAGGTCCCTGAAGATGCCCGTCGTGTAATCCGCCGTCTTGTACTCCTTGAACCCAGCCTCTGGGTTGCACCAGATCCAGTCCCCCGCTGCGATAATATCATCCGCCCTGGCCTCTACGGCGTCGAGCAGTTTCCTCTTAAGAGCTACTTTATCCATGGGAGTAACTCGGCTGAAAACAATTTAACATGATACATAAAAAAGGGGAGGTTACCAGAAGGCCAGGGGAATCTTGACGTGGATCGCCTTCGCGGGGCACTCGACCTGGCAGATGAAGCAGAGCTGGCACTCGTCGGGGTACCTGACGTAAGGCTTTCCCCCCTCGTCCAACGAGATGACATCCAAAGGGCACAGGTTGTAGCAGGTGCCGCACTTTGTGCACTTCTCGTAGTCAAAGGTGGCCGTCACGGCTTGACCTCCTTCACTGCCTCGTACTCCTCAAGCGTCGGAGGCCGCTGCTCCACTGTCTGGCGTTTAAACAACTTCATCTCGTCGCCATCCCTCCTCACCACCACCCTCTGCCTGTACCATGTGGGGTGCTGAGTCGGGTAATCCTCCCTATCAAGGAAGTGCCTACCATAGGGCACAGACTCGGTCCTGAACAGGGCTGACCCCATGTGAACCTCGGCCACGTCCATTATGTTCCTCACCTCGGCCCACCGCATCAGTTCATGCGGGTTATCCGCCTTGATCCTGCCAACCCACTTCTCCTTAATCCATCTGAGGTTCTTCAAGCCCTGCTCAAGCATGCCCCCGGTCTTGGTTAAGTACGCGTGCTTGGTCATGATGACCCTAATCCTCTCCTCCAGCTCCTGCGGGGACACTCCGTCCCCCCGTTTGCTTGGAGCAAGGATGGCCTCCTCAGTGTCCTTCAGCTGCCCCTCATCGATGGGAGCCCAA
>JABXKY010000015.1 GCA_013619005.1 Candidatus Bathyarchaeota archaeon
GCTATACTCGTCCACCGTGTACGTGTAGGTCCCGACTTTTTCCTCGTCCTTGAAGTAATTGAAAGTTTGTGCCACTCCGATCTCGTATCCTGAGATTTCAGATACAACGAGTTCTTGGGTGGAGAACTGGGAGTTAGCATAGTACTCGATGGCGTAGGTGGCGCCAAAAATGAGAATGATGCCCGCTACGAGGTAGATGCGTTTCAAATGATTCAGAAAAGTAGAGAGGAGACCTCTCTAAAAGGTATTTAGGCTGTGTACTTGGCGATGGCGTTCTTCAGGTTGTCCGCTGCTATGACGAGCTTGATCTTCAAAAAGTCAAGCTCCTTCCAGTAGCGCTCCCTGAGCTCCATTCTGTTCTCCACGGCCATGGCGGTCTCGGCTGGGTGGGGGCTACCAGGGCTCCTCAGGTTGTTAAGGGCCTTGATGGGGTTGCTCACCTTGTCCGCGATACCGCTGCTCACATTGATATCCTTGCCGAACAGCTCTTTGGCCACCTTCTGTACGTCCTCGGCCGTTAGGTCCTCAAGGGTCCTGCCATCCTCCACCAGGTTGGCCACGACGCCCGCCGTAACCTTGTATGCCTCGCGGAAGCTGAGGGTCTCCTCGGCCAGGACCTCGGCAAGCTGCACCGCGTAGATGAAGCTGCCCTTGGTCTGGTCAAGCATCTTGTCCTCGTTGATGGTCATGGTGCTTACGGCGCCGTTGAGGATCTCGGTGGCCGTCTTGGTCGTGTCGAAGGCCCTCCAGAGGGCGATCTTGGTCTGCTGCAGGTCCTGGTAGTAGCCAGTTGGGAGGCCCTTGACCATGGTCATGAGCTCCTGGAGGGTACCGTAGACCTCGGCGGTCTTGCCCCTGACGAGCTCAAGTGTGCTGGGGTTGATCTTCTGTGGCATGATGCTGCTGCTACTGCTGTACTCGTCGCTGATGGTGACGTACTGGTACTCTTTCCCAGCCCACATCACAAGATCCGTGGCCATCCTGCTCATGTTTGCCATGAGGATACTGAGTACGCTTGCTATCTCCATGGCCCAGTCACGGCTGCTGGTGGCGTCCATGCTGTTCTCGGCGATGTAGTCGAACCCGAGCAACTCGCTTGTCCTGAGCCTGTTGACCCTGAAGTTGGTCCCCGCGATGGCCGCCGAGCCCAGTGGGTTGTAGTTGACCCTGTCGTAGCATTGCTTGATCCTCTGGTAGTCCCTGAGGTACTGGTCAGTGTACGCGCACAGGTAGTGGCCAAAGGTGCCGATCTGCGCCTGCTGGCCGTGAGTGTAGTAGACCATTGGAGTCTCCGTGTGCTTGTCAGCGATCTCCCCCAGGGTCTTCACTAGGTTGAGCACGTTTACGGCGATTTCCTGCAGCTCCACCTTGGACACCATCTTCATGTCCACCATGACCTGGTCGTTCCTGCTCCTGCCGGCGTGCATCTTGCCGCCCACCTCTATGCCGATCTTCTCGATGACCTTGGTCTCGATGTACTCGTGAATATCCTCGTTCTCCGCCCCGATCTGGAGCTTCCCTGCCTGCCACTCCTCCTTGATCTCCTGGAGTGCGCCGAGGATCTTTACCAGATCCTCCTTCTCCATGATTCCCTGCTCATGGAGCATGATATCGTGTGCCATGGTCCCGTCGATGTCGTACTCGAACATGCGCAGGTCCTCCACTACGCTCGTGTGGAAGCGGGCTGTCCTGTCATCGAACCCCTTGGCTAGCCTTGTCCTGAATAAACTTGACAATGTTTACACCGTTGCCATCACAGAGAAAGAAGATACAATAAATAGGTTGCGAAAAACTACATCCGTTCCTTCTGGTATACCCCGCTGTAGCCCTTCTCGACGTCCCCAGTCTCGAAGAATATGAGCTGGGCCACCCTCGCGTCCTTCTTTAGCCTGAGCCCGTGGGGGTTGTGGACGGTAAGCATACTGCTACTCCTGCCCTCGTATCCTGGGTCCCATACGGCGGTCCCAACCTCTGCCCCGTTCCTTAGAAGGGTTGATCTGGTACGTGCGATAGCCGCTACATTCAATGGCATCTTGACCACCTCGTTGTAAACCACCTTGTAGACGCCCTTCTCAAGGTTTATCCATCCATCACTATCAGGTTCAATGGTCCTTGTATCGGCGATCACCCGTTCCCTGTTGCTGAAATCAACGGCGCCTCCGCCCAGATACGCCTCGACGCTTTCAAGACTGAGATCGAAGCCGCTGGGCTGGAGCTGCTTGTCCAGGTCAATGTACTCGGTCACGAGGTCATGCTCGGTTATGAGTTTTCTGAGAATTATATCGTTTAGCATATGTCCACCGCGATTACAGTGAAAGGGATTCGGATATAGAAAAAAGGTTCCTAAATAATACACTTTGTGTTGCAAAGTACTTATATGCTACAAAGTACTTTGGATGAATCAAGGAAATGACAGAAAAAAAAATAGACCTAAACGAGATGAAGCAGCAGGCAAACAAGCTGCTAACTCAGGATGGTCTCATGGAGCTCCTTATGG
>JABXKY010000272.1 GCA_013619005.1 Candidatus Bathyarchaeota archaeon
AGGTCTGGGGCGTCTTTCTTGGCACCTGTGGGTTGTTACTAGGTGACACCCCTCTAATTTAGGGTTAAGTGGAGTAGCATGTTTTTCCGTGGATGCGTGGATAGATATCCATGTACGCGGAGCTTCTCGCCATGGTGGCTTCTTTCTGCACCGCGTTGAGCAGTGTGATGGCTACGAAGGGGATGAGGGACACTGATGCGGATACCGCGAACCTTGTGCTGACGGGCTCCCAGACCCTGGTGTTGACTCTTCTGCTGGTTAGGGGGCTGCCCGTGCTTGACCTCATGGGTTTGTTCTGGTTCGCCCTTGCGGGCATATGTGCATCTTTCATCGGGCGTTTGTTCACGTTGAGGTCGTACAAGGCGATCGGGGTGTCAACGAGCAGCGCCATCGTGGGGACAAGCCCTCTTGTGGTGACCATCTTGGCTATCCTGTTCCTCGGTGAGTCACTGGTTCTTCCAGTCATTCTAGGTGCTTTGCTCGTAGTCGGGGGAATAGTTCTGATTAACATGAAAGGAGGGAAACTCTCGTTCGAACTGGGCTCCATATACCTGCCCATCGGTGCCTCCTTGCTGTTCGCGGTGTCAAACATCCTGAGGAAGATGGGGACCAACCTGTTGCCTGACCCTGTTCTCGGCGCCCAGTTCAGCACGCTGGCTGGGTTAGTGGCCTCTTTAGTGTATCTGGTCGCTACTAATCGGTTTAACAAGATTGATGTTAACAGAGATAACGCGCCTTTGCTTGTCGGTGCGGGAGTGGTGAACGCCTTTGCGTGGATCGCGCTCACATTGTCTATTAGTCTAGGCCGTGTCTCGGTGATGTCGGCAATAATATACAGCTACCCGTTGTTCAGCGTGATCCTGGCGAGATTTTTACTCAAGGATACGGAGGTCCTCTCAAAGTACACCGTTGCGGGGTGTGTGCTCATTGTCCTGGGTGTCGTCATAGTTAGCCTCCTCGGATGATTGGCACCACCCTTGATGTGGTCATCACCATTTCGCTGGGTTATGCCAGTTAGATCCCTGTCTCCAGCTCCCCGTCCTTGATTGATGCCCAGACCATCCTCTTGGTGGTGAAGGCGTGCCCCATGTTCCCGTCGGCGTCTAACGCTATCAGTCCACCTGAACCGTTGACCCTCAACGCCATGTATCCCAGCGCCTTATCGGATGCCTCCTGGATGTGCATCCCCATCTCCATGTAGGTGAGCACAAGTTTGGCCAGGTTCACCCTCATGATAGCCTCACCGTGGCCCGTGGTCGAGACTCCGCCCACCCTGTTATCGGCGTAGCCCCCGCTGCCGATGAGGGGCACGTCACCGACTCTTCCCACCTTTTTACCTGTCACTCCTCCCGTGCTGGTTGCGGCCGCGATGTTCCCGTCGCGGTCAAGCGCCACGGACCCAACCGTGTCATGGCCGAAGGAATCACCGTACTCTGCTTTCTCTGACCACTCCTCAAACTCTAGCCTCGCCTCCTCGGTGACCAGCTCCTCCTGAGTGATCCTTTCCAACCCGAATTCATCGGCTAACCTGTTGGCTCCCTCCCCGATCATCATGACGTGGGGCGTCTCCTCCATGACCTTACGGGCAAGCCTGATGGGGTACCTGACGTCCTTCAACCCCGCGACCGCCCCTGCGTCGAGGTTGGACCCATCCATGATGAGGGCATCCATCTCAACGGTCCTGTCCTCCGTGAGCACGGAGCCTATGCCCGCATCAAAGCTGGAATTGTCCTCCATCACGTTGACGGCGGCCACAACGGCGTCGAGGGCTGAGCCCCCTGCCTCAAGCACCTTCCATCCAGCCTTGACCGATTCCTTCACTCCTTTGATATTTGCGTCCACGAGGCGGTCCGGGATGCCCCATGCGCCTCCATGCACGATGATAACGGGTTTAACCATACCAAGAAGGGACGCCGGGACCGATATAAAACAGGATATGTCACTGTTTTATTCCCCCTTTCCTAAACTAGTTGTGAATGCCATGAGCTGGTACGGTTCCCATGATTACCTGAACGAGTTCATCCGCGAGAACCATTGCAGGAGGATCATGGAAGTGGGAGTGTACAACGGTGAGAACGCGGTCAGCATGGTAAAAGCCGCGATAAAGAACCGACCACCCTCCGAGGTCATGTACCACGGTTTTGATTTCTTCTCCAGTTACAGCACCGAGCGAATCGGGCGGAAACTTGACGAGACCGGGTGCAGTTACAAGCTCTTCGAGGGGAACACAATGGACACCGTCCCCGAGGCGGCCAAGACACTGCAATCCATGGACATAATCTTCATCGACGGGGGCAAGTCCTTCAGGGAGGCTTGGAGCGACTGGGAGGGATCATCAAAGCTCATGCACCAGGGTACTGGTGTCTTTGTTCACAACGTGGATTTTTCAGGTGTAGGTAAGATGGTCGACAGCATCCCAGAGGATAGATACGAGGTTGAGATATCCTACCCGCGGTTCGAGGGCAAGGTAGCCCTAATTAGAAAAAAGG
>JABXKY010000135.1 GCA_013619005.1 Candidatus Bathyarchaeota archaeon
GTATCGGGGATGATGGTGTGGAGAAGATCAACGAGTTCGCCGAGAACGGCGGCACTGTCATCGCACTCTACGATAGCTGCGAGTACGCCATCGAGAAGATGGGTTTACCCGTGATTAACACCCTAAAGGAAGTGAAGCCGAAGGAGTTCCACTGCCCGGGCAGTACCGTGTGGGTGAACGTGGACAACAGCCACCCGCTTGCGTACGGTATGCCGGAGAGGGCACTGATACTTCTCAGGGGTAACCACGCATATGCCGTGAAGCCAAATCACTACAACGACAACTACAGTGTAGTCGTCAGCTACCCGGAGGAGGACATGAAGCTCAGCGGCTGGCTCATAGGCGAAAAACTACTAGCCAGGAAGGCGGCCATGATAGAGGCAAAGAAGAAAGAGGGCAGGGTCATCATGTATGGCTTCGCCCCCCAGATGAGGGCATTGACTGATGCCAGCTTCAAGTTCTTCTTCAACGCCCTAGTAGGCTAGCCTTTCTCCTTTTTTATTCAAATCCGAGGCTGCCAAGTTGTTTCTCGTAGGGTCTTCTCTCGGGTATGGGTTCTAACGGACTTTTTCCTTCGTGAACATCCTTGTGGACGTATAGCGCGCAGTAGCACATCCCATATTCCTCGACATCTGGGGTGCGGTAATCGCAGGGGCAGATGATGTCCTTGTCGTTCTCAAGGATGCCCGACGAGACCCTGCAGGGGCAGCTGGGGTACCCGTATCGCTCCCTGTTCTCGACCAGCCCCTTGATTAGGCTATCCAGCTGTTCCGAGTCGGGGCAGAGGGACATGTGGTTCTTCTCTGCGTTCCTCTCTGCGTTTTTCTTCAGCCTCTCGTACCAGCTCATAGCCCAAGGGCCCCGACTAGCTCGTCCTTTTTGAACCCCTGGATGACGGTCTCGTCATTGATCACGGTAATCGGGAACGCGACAGGCAGCTTCCTCGCCTTGAGCTCCTCGACGGCCTCTAACTGGTCCTCCCTTGTGGCCTTGTCCAGTTCCATGTACTCGTACCTGACGCTGTTCTCGCTTAGAAGCTCCCTGAGTTTCTTACACCACCCGCAGGTGCTTAGAGTGAAAAGGAAAACCTTGTTCTTGGTGTTGGTTCCATCGACTATCACAGTTTCCATGAATAATAACTCCTAAAGATGAAAATGAAGGACGGGATATAAAACGTGATGCATAGTTTCTGATAAGACTGAGGGTTAATCGTCTCTGCACGGCTTTTATCCTCGTAGGGTATAATCTTCCTGATGGATATGGGTGGCAAAAAGAAATACGATGACTACAAGGCGTTCGATTACCTGGAGGCCGGGTTCGATTACAAGGTTTTCGATCTGGTAAAGCACCCGAGGATCGAGCCTTATTATGTTCCTTTGGATAAGACCGAGGAGGAGAGGTTTCAGGGGTTAGTTGAGAGGTCCACCTTGATTGATCTCCACGAGCACCCCGTGCTTTGGCCCGAGGACATGAGGGATGTGCCTGAACTCCACGGGTTGGGGAGGCATTTTACGGCCTACGAGGCACTGAGCACAAGCCATCTGGACTGCGTTTTCGATAACCTGATGGATGGCATGAGCTATGTCACCAGCTTCAGTGGCTGGAAGTGGAACGATATGATACACGATATCGGTATCAGGCTCAGCGACATCGCCCACCAGAACTTGATAACTCACTGTAGGACCGTTCAGGACATTAAGGATGCCAAGGAGAACGGGAAGATCGCGTTGGTTCTCGCACTTGAATCCGCGACGCCCATAGAGAACGAGCTTGACAGGATCGATGTGCTCTACGGTCTGGGTGTCAGGAGTATGGGGATCTGTTACAGTGAGTCAAATATGCTGGGTGGCGGCATGGGAGAGGCGTACAAGGACTCTGGGTTAACTGATTTCGGGTACGACGCGGTTAAGCGAATGAATAAACTGGGGCTTCTTATCGATGTTGGGCACACAAACGACAGGACAGCCATCGAGGCAGTCGAGGCGAGCAGTTACCCAATTTACAACAGTCACAGCGGGCCCGCTGCCATCGCGATTGGCCACACCAATGGAGACGAAATGCTTCAGGCTATGGCTGAGAAGGGGGGTGTCTTGGGAGTTGGCGGAGCTGGTCAAGGATTGCGAACAGAGAAATATCCCATCGGCAGCATCGAGAGCTACATGGAGTGCGTCGAGTACTGCATCGACCTGATGGGTATAGACCACGTGGGATGTGGCCCTGACACCCTGTACGGTGCCCACCAGGAGCTGTACAAGGTCTGGTTCCCGAGGAAGAAGGGTCACTACACGAGAGAGGGCAGGGCACAAGGGAGGAGCTGGTCTGTTCCAGAGGGGGTCGTGGACCCAGGGTACGTGAAAGGGCTAGAGAACCCCAGCGAGTACGTGAACATAATGCGATGGATGATTAAACACGGATATGGGGACGGGGAGATTCAGAAAGTTATCGGTTCAAATGCCATGAATCTTCTTGAAAGCTGTCTCTTA
>JABXKY010000054.1 GCA_013619005.1 Candidatus Bathyarchaeota archaeon
AGACAGCAAGAAGAGCAAGGGCGCGTCAAACCCCCAGAGGAAGGCGGACGCTAAAGTGCCAAGCTGCCTCCTTGCCTTCATCAAGGAGGGCGACGCGGGACTAGAAAAAGCCCAGAAGGCCATCGACCATGTCAAGGCGGGAGCATGCTGCGGCCCCAAGGGAGAGAAGCTTGTCTGGAAGAAGGGCGAGTACAAGCTCAGGGCGCCCCTGCCAAGCAATGGAACCAAGATCGCCATGGCGGGCGCGAACTTTTACGACCACAGCATCGACGCCTACAAGATGCTCAGGGGAGACACCACCACACTTGAGGAACTCAAGGCCCAGGTAGAGAGAAACGAGTACAGGACATGGGGATTCTGGAAGCAAAGCAGCTTCGTCAGGGACCCAGACGGGGAGACTCCTTACCCAGCAAAGACCAAGAGGATGGACTACGAGGTCGAGCTAGCCGCGGTCCTTGGCAAGTACGCCAAGGACACCAAGGAGGAGGACGGTATGGGCTACATATACGGGTACACCATAGTCAACGACCTTTCGATGAGAGACTTGGGCTTTGGAGGAGGACCGGATGGCTTCTTCTTCGCCAAGAACTTTGATGGAAGCGCGCCCATGGGGCCATGCATAGTGACCAAGGACGAGATCCCGGACCCATACGTGCTCGGAATGAAGCAGTGGGTCAACGACGAGCTACGTCAGGACGGCTCCATGTCCAGCATCATCAGGGGCTACGAGTGGTGGCTCGCGTGGCTAAGCAAGGATGTCGCATTCTACCCGGGAGACATGATCTGCGGTGGAACATGCAGCGGCACGGCCATGGACCAGACACCTAGAATAGACGGCAAGACAGACCCCAAGCTGTTCCTGAAGCCAGGGGACAAGCTGAAGGCCTGGATCGAGGGCGTCGGCTACCTGAAAACCATGATAATTGAGAAATAGATTTTTCTTCTCATACCCCCCTTCTTGATTACTTTGACTTACATCGCCGTCGATATCGGGGCTACAAACATCAGGGTCGCGACAGGTGACAGCGACGGCCTTCACGTTAAATCAATCGAGCAGACTGATACCAGAAATGGCGCGGGCGGAGTATCCAAGCAGATCATACGCCTGATAGAGGACTTAACGGATGAGAAACCAGAATCCATCGGGATCGGAAGTATCGGACCTATCGACCTAGAAACGGGAGAGATCACAAACACGCCCAACTACCCGTTCAACTACATCCCGATATCTCAACCTCTGGAGGAATATTTCGGCATCAAGACAAGACTGGTAAACGACTGTGCAGCGGCCGTACTGGGAGAGCAAAGGTTCGGTGCTGGAAAAGGGTACAGCAGCATTGTCTACGTAACCATCAGCACCGGTCTTGGCGGGGGGGCCATCGTCGACAACCACCTTCTCATGGGGAAGGACGGAAACGCCCCCGAGATCGGGCACATCACCATCAACTCAGACTCGGATATCAAGTGTGGGTGCGGTAGCTACGGCCACTGGGAGGCCTACGCCAGCGGAAAGAACATACCGAGGTACGCTATGAAGCTGATAAAATCCAGCTGGAGGAAAAGCCTGATAGCGGACCTGATAGGCGGGGACCTTGAACTGTTGACGTCCAAGACCATCTACGACGCCGCAAAACAGGGCGACGAGGTCGCGCTTGGAGTTGTAGCTGAGATTGGGAGAATCAACGCGGTAGGTTTCGCCAACATAACAAACGTGTTCGACCCAGAGCTCATAACCGTAGGTGGGTCCATCACGCTCAACAACCCGAGGCTGGTTTTAGACCCGATACGCGATAACATCGATAAACACCTAATCAACAGAAAGCCCGAGATAATGGTGACGCCCCTCGGAGAAGACGCCGTCCTGATTGGGGCATTAGCCCTTGCAATGAAGGCTTAGTCAAGTACTTTTTGCAGGACGGTGCCCTGACTTTCGCTCCTCATCTCCACCAGCTCGCCCTCGTAAATATAGAAGCTGAGTTCCAAGTTTGCCTCATTGATCACGGTGCAGGCCAGTCTCTCATCACCAACCCAAATCAATTGGTCCTGTTTACTGACCACGAGGTTCACGTCGAAGGCCATGGCACCTTGTGGGATGTAGACGATTGCGGTGTATTTGACGCCACGCTCAAGCTCAACCGAGTTAAAGAGCACCTCCCAGAAGCCAGGCATGCCGTTCTCTATCAGAAACATACCGTCAACATACTCGCCGGGAATGTCTACTGTCACCCCTTCTGAGGTAACTGATGTGGTAATGTTTCTGTTTGATAAAGTGGTCGATATCTCGGTAACGCCTCCGTCGCTGATCACCGTTAAGGCGTATGATTCCGGCGAGTAGGAGTCATCGAAGGTATAAACGCTTTCTAGCTCGAGGTCCCGTCCCCCGTAGGTTACATCGGTTAAGCTTGTCATGATGAAGTTATCGCCATACTCGTCCACCGTGTACGTGTAGGCC
>JABXKY010000198.1 GCA_013619005.1 Candidatus Bathyarchaeota archaeon
GTATAATCTCCTCCTCGCCCCAGAACGAGTAGACGTTGCCCCTGCTCATGAACCTGTACTCCCAGAGACCCTCGCTGAACCTCTCGGGTCCTCTGTACGGCTTCTTCTTTTCGACGGCTCCCAGCGCCTTCGTGAGAAACCCGAACACCTCCTCGGGGTTCCTTGATGTGGCCTTCCCGTAATAGTTCATAGACCAGATGGGGCCGCCCTTCCAGTAGACCACCTCCTCCCCGACGAACGGGTTACCACCGAAGTACCTGTCCCTGAAGATGTAATCCTCTATCTCGAAGCGGTACTCCTTGGAGCCGTCATCGAGTTGAACCGGTTTGGTCTCCTCCGATCCGTTGGTACTCCTCTTTGCCTCTACCAGAAAATCCTCGAGTTCCATCAAGTGTAGATGGATAGTGGGTTTATGAAGGGTTGGTTTTACTCCCACTCGATGGTGCTCGGCGGCTTGTGGGTGATATCGTAGACGATCCTTGTCACCGGCGGGATCTCGTTCCCGATCCTGTTGCTGATCCTCTCAAGTACCTCCCACGGCGCGAAGCTGAAGTTGGCCGTCATGGCGTCGATGCTCTCGACGATCCTCACCGCTATCGTGTAGCCGTAGGCTCTCTCGTCTCCCTTGACCCCTGTGCTCTTTGTGTCGGTCAAAACTGCGAAGTACTGCCAAAGGTTCTCGCTGAATTCATGCTTCTCGATCTCCTCGACGACGATGGCGTCGGCCTGCCTCAGTATCTCCAGCTTCTCCTCGTCAATGGTCCCCACGATGCGCACCGCCAGACCTGGTCCTGGGAACGGCTGCCTCCATACCAGCTCCTTGGGTAGACCGAGTCGCTCCCCTAGGCCCCTGACCTCGTCCTTGTACAGGTCCTCCAGCGGGTCGATGACCTGCTTGAAATTCATCACGGAGGGCAGGCCGCCGACGTTGTGGTGGGTCTTGATGGTGTCGCTGTTCTTGGTGAGGCCGGACTCGATCCTGTCAGGGTAGATGGTGCCCTGGATCAGGTAATCGGCCCCGAACTCTTTTGCCTTCTCCTCAAAGACCCGTATGAACTCCTCGCCGATTATCTTGCGCTTCGTCTCAGGCTCTAGGATCCCCTGAAGCTTATCCAGGAACCTCTCACGGGCATCAACTACCACCAGATGCATGCCCCTGTCTCTGAACGCCTCCTCCACCTGAGCCGACTCGTCCATCCTCATCAGGCCCTGGTCGACGTGAACAGCCATGAGTCTCTCCCCAAGAGCCCTCGCCGCAAACGCGGCTGCAACACTGCTGTCCACTCCACCACTGAGCGCGATGATGGCCTTGCCGTCCCCCACGATGTCATTGATCCGGTCAATGGCCTCCTCGACAGCGTCTAGTGGCCGCCAGTTTGCCTCGGCTTTGCATACTTTGAGGACAAAGTTCCTGAGCATCTCCATTCCGTGCTCGGTGTGGTTTACCTCAGGGTGCCACTGGAGGCCCCATATCCTTTTCTCCTCATGGACCATGGCGGCCACTGGTGCCCTGTCCGTGTGGGCTACGGGGGTCCAGCCCTCTGGTGCCTCGAAGACCGTGTCCCCGTGGCTCATCCACACCTGCTCGCAGGCATCCATTCCCTCAAGGATGCCGAAGGGCTTGTCCATATATGCCTGTGTGACTCCGTACTCTCTTGCCTTCTCCACCTTGCCTCCGTGCATGCTCGCCAGGAGCTGCAACCCGTAGCAGAGGCCCAGTACCGGTACGCCCACGTCCAGAATCTCAGGGTCAAGCCTGAGGCCGTTCGCAGCCTTGACGCTGCTGGGGCTTCCGCTGAATATGATGCCCTTGAGGTTCATCACTGAGCCCAGCGCCTCTATCTCGGTTCTTGTTGCGTCGCTGTGTAGAATCTCCGAGTACACGTTCATCTCGCGTACACGTCGTGCGATGAGGTGGCAGTACTGTCCTCCAAAATCGAGAATCGCTATTCCGTCCGGTAAATCCTTGGGAGCCATTACAGAGTATGAAAACCTCAATGATTTAACGGTTCTGTTAAAAGAACGACGCGAATATCGCCGATATTACATGAACCAATGTTTATTTCGGGTCCAGTATGCCACAACCAACAGGATCGAGCCCAGGGTTGTCCAGATTGGATACCCAGGGATGGACAATCCAGTTGAATCCTCAGGTATGGGCGTGTCCTCATGTACAGTTGTGTCCTCAGCCATACTCCATGTCAGTGTCTCGGCGTCCATTATCCAGGTGTCACTGAGGCTTGATCCAGTTTGATCAATCCCGCCGAACATGACGAAGACATCATACTCTGGATCATAAGCCATGTTGGAGCTGACCCTCTTGACTGGCCTCGTATCACCCGATGCCTGCTCCCAATCCCCCATATCGATGTCAAAGGCCCAAGTGTCATCGAATTCCGTCGCTCCGTGGCCTCCAAACATCACGATCCTGTTCCTGTTCGAGTCGTAGGC
>JABXKY010000077.1 GCA_013619005.1 Candidatus Bathyarchaeota archaeon
GTAGTCCTCCTCAAGAGCTATCCACTTCCAACTCTTCGCGGGAGTCATAAGTGAGCTAAAGCCTCTGAGCGCGCGCGTTCATGTTAAATGGTAAATTTTTTTTCACGTTATGACAGGTTACTTGATGCAGCTACAAAGCGAGACCCATCCGAACCACGTCGTAGAACCTGCCCCTGAACCAGTAATGTTCCTGGAATAGGCCCTCCTTAGCGTAGCCGCACGCCTCGAACACATGGACCGCGCGACCATTTTCGGCAAAGACATCCAATGTCAGCTTCCTCAAGCCCTTCGCCCGCGCCACGTGAACCATGAAGAGGGTCAGGTTAGTGCCGACCCCCCTGCCCTGGTAGTCATCGTGAACCACGATACCGAACTCCGCCCTGTGCTTCGTGGCAGGGGAAAGATCATGGTATAGCGAGGCCCTGCCGATGATCCGCTCACCATCCCCCTCATCAACGGACACCAGAACGGGCTTGAAGGTGTATTCGTTAAGACAGCTAGACCAGCGCTCGATTAGGCTCCTGTTAAAGGGAGGCAACGTATGCCTGCTCTCACTGCCCAGGGTAGAGTAAAGTCCCCATACAGACTCCAAGTCCCCAGAGGTCTCCTCCCTGAAATGGACGGTGGTTCCATCATCAAGCGAGAAGGATTGCGGGTACATGGCTCGAAAGGTATCGTTCACAGTATTAAGACTAGTGCGTAAAAAAAGTTGCAGGGGAATATCACCCCGCCCCCAGCCAGAAAAAACCTACTCGACGAAAGAAACCTCGACGCACACAATGATCAAAGTGGCCCCTCAGCTCATGGAACAATAAACAGACGGATACGCTTGGAAAGGCGTATAAGAGACGATTACGGCGGTTAACCGTATGAAGCCCACTGGAAGCGTCAACGTCGAGATCATCGCAACGGGCGACGAGCTCATCTACGGTCGCATACTGGACACAAACAGCCACTGGATAGCCAAGAGGGTGGCCGAGATGGGTGCAAGGCTCCGCAGGGTCACCATGATAGGAGACGAGCCCGCGCTCATTGGATCAACCCTCCTGAACGCATTGAAGAGGGACGCCCACTTCATCGTGATCACAGGCGGGCTGGGTCCAAGCGAGGACGACCTGACAGTGGACAGCATAGGGATAGCCCTGGATCAGAGCACGGTCATCGACGAGGAGGGAGCCTCCAAGATCGAGGCAACCTACAGGAAGAGGGGGATAACCGAACAGTCCTCTATTGACAGGGGGCGCAGGATGGCCAGGATACTCGAGGAGAGCCAGCCTATGCAGAACCCTGTGGGTTTCGCGGTGGGCATGAAGATAGACATCGGAGGCAAGACGGTCTGCACCCTCCCAGGTGTGCCCTCCGAGATGAAGGGCATGTTCGATGCCCACGTAGCCCCCATGATCATGAGTCAGACCAATACCGTGTTCGTGGCGAGGACATTCAACGTCAGCATGGTCTGGAAGGACTTTTTCCCCCTCTACAGGCGGATGCAGGTGGATTACCCTGACATCTACATCAAGAACGCGGCAACGCCGCCGGTTGAGGATGAGGACAGGGACAAGGTCCATACAATCAAGGTGGACTTTGTCTTAGAGGCCCCGACCTTCGAGGAAGCAGAGAGAGAGATGGAGAACTTCCTAGCAGTCTACCGGCGAAGGATCGACGAGGTAGGCGGCGGCGAGATGGACCTCATCAGGCAAAATTAACCTACTCAAATATTTTATACCCCTTAGCCATCCTTTTCGGAAAGAGGTGTAAATTTTGTGGAGACTATTAGATCTTGGAGCCATCAACGGCTACACCATGACCAACCTGTACGAGGCGGTTGGTCACGCTGTGAGCGAGGGCGATGTGCCAAACACAGTGATACTTAACCACCCTGAGAGCCCCTTCGTCAACATCGGGTACCACCAGCTTATGGAAAAGGAGGTGCACGTCGATTACGCCAAGGAGCAGGGATTCAGCCTTGTGAGGCGCACAATAGGAGGAGGAACAATCCTTGACGGCCCGTGGGAGCAGGACTATTTCGTCATCGTCAACAGGGCAAGTCCGGAGTGCCCCAAGTCCATTCCCGAGTTCTACGCCTCCTTCATGAAGCCCCCGCTCTATGCATTGAAAAAGCTTGGTCTGGACGCAACCATCAGGCAGCCCAACGACATTCTGGTGGACGGGAAGAAGATCAGCGGCAACGGGGCCATAGGAATCGAGAAGGCGAACGTACTAGCAGGTGACCTGCTCCTGGACGCGCCCACTCACCTTATGAGCGAGATTATCAACGCCCCCAGCGAGAAGTTCAAGGACAAGCTGGCCGAGTCCATGAGCGACTGGATCACCAGCATCAGGGCCCAGACAGGCAAAGAGACCAGCAGGGACCTGGTGAAACAACTCATCGTCGAGGGATTCAAGGAGGAGCTGGACATCGAGCTGGTCTCAGGGGAATTAACAGAGGAGGAAAAGGAGACCCTCGAGAGGCTCGTGAAGGAGCGGAAGACTGAGGAGTGGATCTACAGCAAGGACAACGACCTACTGATGAAGGCAGAGCAGGAGGCATCAGGGACAAAGGTCAGGGGAGGCCTCGTGGTATCCGAGTCCATCCACAAGGCAGGCAAGCTCATCAGGATCCTGCTCGTATCTAACGAGGAGTCCATCGAGAACATCAGCATCAGTGGCGATTTCTTCACCCAGCCATACACGGGCGCCGTGGAGAAGCTTGAGGAATTACTCGTGGGGGCAGAGCTAAATAAGGAAGCATTAACCAAGAGAATCAAGGAATCCTTCGAAAAAATCGGTTTGATGGTCTTCGGTGCCAGCCAGGAGGATTTTGTGGAAGCCATCCTCAAGGCAAAATATGAGACGGGGTAAGGTTACTCCCTAACCACTTTTTCGCCCAGCTCAAGGAAGGTTTTCCCCCCCTTGTAGTAGGCATCTAACGCAGAAGGTAGATCATCTACGGATAGCTTGACCTGCTCCCAGCTGTCCCTGTCTCTGATGGTCAGGGTATCGCCCTCCATTGTCTCGTAGTCAATTACCACCGCGAGGGGGGTACCTATCTCGTCCACCCTGGCGTAGCGCCTGCCGATGCTACCGCCCGTGTCATAGGTCACCCAGAAACCCTTTGACTGAAGCAGGTCCCTGATCTCCTCGGCCTTCTCGGCGATCCCGTCCTTCTTGACTATGGGGAACACGGCTACCTGGTAAGGAGCCAGCTCCTTGGGGATGTGCATGATGTTCCTCTTGTCCCGCCTCTCGTAGCTGTTCTCCATGGTTATGTACATTAGACGGTCAAGGCCATAGCTGGGCTCAACGACGTGTGGCACATACCTCGTGCCGTCCTCCCTGCGCACCTCCATGTTCTGCCCCGATGCCTCCATGTGGTTGGAAAGGTCAAAGTTTGTCCTGTACGCGCACCCAGATGCCTCGGTCCAGCCCCATGTCTCCAGCTTTACCTCGTGGTCATAGGTCTGGGCGCTGTAGTGGGCCCTCTCGTCTGGCAGGTGGGCCCGGAACCTCTGGTTCTCCACGAGTACACCCAGTGCCTCGATGAACCTCTGGCTTAGCCCCATGAAGTAGCCTTGCCACTCCGTGAGCACCAGCTTCTTGTTCACCGCCTCCTCTACGGTTAGCACCAGCGGCTCCTCGACGCCTTTCTCAACCATTTCCTCGTTGTAGAGCCTCATCACCGTGTCCTTGACATCGTCGTACCAGGGACATTTGGGGTTTTCCGGGTCAAAGAAGAGTTCAAGCTCCATTATCGTGAACTCCCTGAGCCTGAGCATGCCCCTCCTGGGGCTGATCTCGTTACGGGCCACCTTGCTGCACTGGACCAGGGCGAAGGGCAGTTTCTCGCGGGCGTGGATGATGCCCCTCTTGTAGTTGAGGAACATGGCCTGGGCCGTCTCGGGGCGCAGGTAACCGATCTCGCCGCCAGTTGCTCCGATCTCGGTCTTGAACATGGTGAGGATCAGCGTGGGCTCCTTGAGCGCACCTCCGCACCTGGGGCACTTGACCTTGTGCTCCACCATCATGCTCTTGATGGAGTCGCCTCCCATGGCCTCCACGTTCTCAAGCCCAGTCTTGTCCTCGATGAGGTGGTCCGCCCTGAAGCTGTTACCGCACTGGGTGCACTCTGCTGAGTACTCCTTGAAGTTCTCAAGGTGCCCAGATGCCTCAAAGACTCGTTCCGGGTTAATCACGGGGGCCTCCAGCTCTAGGAAGCCCTGTTTTCGAACGAAATACTCCTTCCAGAGACTCTCGACGTTGCGCTTGAGCTTGGTACCCAGGTCCCCGTAGGTTGTGAACCCGCTCATGCCGCCGTATATCTCGAAGCTGGGCCAGAAAAAGCCCCTGCGCTTCGCTATCTCCGCGATGGTATCGTATTTTGTCTTTGGAGCCATGATTATCAGAACTGGGAAAAGGCTGGGGGGTTATAAAAAGTTGGGGATTTACTCCACAACAGGCCTGAACTTGTAGCCGTACTGGAGTATGCCTGTCTTGCCGTCTTCCTTCACCTTACGGAAGCACGCCTCGACCTTCATCCCAGCGGTTACCTCCTCAGGGTCCACATCCACGATCTGGCTCATTAGCCGCAGGCCGTCCCCTAGCTCGATCAAACCCACCACGTACGGTGTGTACTTCTCGAAGCCGATTGGGGCGTTCTTGATGACGGTCCATGTGACAACTTCACCCGTCTCAACCAGCTTGTAGGCCTTGAACTCGGTGGACCCACAGCTGCACACGGGCCTCGTGGGGAAATACTTGTTACCGCACGCGGCGCATTCCTCGCCTACGAGGCGGTACCTGGGTACCTCGTTTCTCCAGTATCTTGGGACACTCATTTCTTTGCCCTCCTAAGCACGTTGACTGCGCAAATCGAGGCCATGCCTCCAGCGTTCTGGGTCACACCGTATTTGGCGCCTTCAACTTGGTGGTCTCCTGCTTCTCCTCTGAGCTGCAACGCCACCTCGGCTACCTGGTAGATACCTGTAGCCCCGAGCGGGTTGCCCCTTGCCTTGAGTCCTCCGAAGGTATTGATGGGTATCTTTCCTCCGTTGTCAACCTCCTCGCTGCTGACCAGCTTGGCTCCCTCGCCGACCTTGGCCAGACCGAGTCCCTCTATTCCGAGGATCCCGTTGATGGTGAAGTCGTCATGAACCTCCGCTAGGCTCACCTTCTTTGCCGTGATTCCGGCCATCTGGTATGCTTTGTTTGCTGCCTTACTGATGGCGTTCATCGCCATCGGGTCAGGTCTCTGAGCTATGCTCATGTAATCTGTGGCGACCGCGGACCCAGCCACCTCAACGCCTGCATCATCTGCGGGCACCAGCACCAAAGCCGCAGCCCCATCGCCGACTCCGCTGCACTCCATCATGTGGATGGGATCGGCCTCCATTGGGCTTGACATGGCTCGTTCGATGCTCATCTTGAAGGGGTACTGGGCGTGTTTGCACCCTACGGCG
This sequence comes from Candidatus Bathyarchaeota archaeon, assembly GCA_013619005.1. Classification (GTDB taxonomy): domain Archaea; phylum Thermoproteota; class Bathyarchaeia; order TCS64; family TCS64; genus RBG-16-57-9. Next base: position 5,457 of record JABXKY010000077.1, read on the forward strand.
TGTTCGTGGCTCTTCTCAGCCATCATGCCCACCTCTTCTGGTTTCGCGTAGAGATCGAGGTATAGCCTGTGAATCATTGCTGCGATCCCAGTCTTGGTTACGCCCGTGTATGCCGTGTACTCCTGCTCCTCAGCCATTGCCAAGGCAGTGGTGACCACATCTGGCAGGATGTCGCTCATCTTCTCGACGCCTGTAACAAGCACGGCATCGCTGTAACCGCTTGCCACTGCCTGTACAGCCTCGTGGAAGGCAACTCCGCCGCTGGCTGAGCCTGCCTCGACCCTAGTGGCGGGAAGACCAGGCTTGCCTAATGCGTCCGACATGAGGGCCGCGGTGTTCAACTGGTCCTGCATAAGGGCAGCGCCCATGTTAGAGACGTAGACCTTGTCAATGGACTCGACACCAGAGTCCTTGATGGCCTTGAGGCTCGCCTCCGTGAACAGGTCCTGAATTGACCTGTCCCAGTACTCCTTGACCCTCAGGAGACCTATTCCAGCAACCTTTACGTTTCTCATTGGATTATCTGCCCCCTGTGCTTCAGGTACGTGGCGTAATCCACATACTTTTTGCGCTCGATAAAGCTGGAGAGCTTCGGGCCCTCCCTCTTGTCCAGGATCGCGTCCTGAACGGTGAAGATGAAGGCATCGCTGCCACTTCCCGAGCCGTAGCTCACCATGAATATCTTGTCACCCGGCTCCGCCACGTCAAGGGTTGCCGCCAACCCCACGGGAGAGCTTCCCGCGTAGGTGTTACCTATCTTGGGCGCCACCAGACCCGGCTCAATCTGGTCCATGGTGAACCCCAGCATCCTTGATACGTTGATGGGGAACTTGGTGTTGGGCTGGTGGAAAACTGCCCATTTAAAGTCCTCTGGCTTGTATCCGGTCTCCTCCAGTAGCTCCTTCCCTGCACTCGTGATGTGCTTGAAGTACGCAGGCGCGCCAGTGAACCTGTTCCCGTGGCTCGGGTACATCTCCTTGGCCCTCCTCCAGAAGTCTGGGGTGTCCGTGACGAAGCTGTGTGATGCCTCCACGTATGCGATGGTCTCGTCGCTCCTCTCCCCGAAGATGAAGGCCGCCCCTCCGCAGGCCGCTGTGTACTCAAGGGCGTCGTGTGGCTTTCCCTGCGCCGTGTCGGCGCCGATGGCCATGGCGTACTTTTGCATTCCGCTGCCAACAAGCCCGATGCAGGTCTGCATCGCCTCGGTTCCCGCCTTGCACGCGAACTCAAAGTCCGCGGTTAAGACATTCGGGGTCGCCCCGATGGCCTCTGCTACGATGGTTCCGCTAGGCTTTACGGCGTAGGGCTTTGACTCTGTGCCTACGTATACAGCCCCGATCTCGCTTGGGTTTATCTTGGCCCTGTACACCGCTTGCTTCGCCGCCTCAACTGAGATAGTGATGGTGTCCTCGTCTAGGGCGACGACGGTTTTCTCCTCAACGGGAGCACCGAATCCGCCCCACATACGATTGATCTCTGATGCCTCCAGCCGGTACATGGGCACGTAGGCTCCGTACCCCATGAGTCCGACCTGTCGTATTGTCTTCAAAGTGATCATCCAATGAATTTACCGAGACATATCTCCAACGCTATTTAAAAACCTCGACTTTGGACGAACGCGTATTCGACACTAGACGAGAGAAATGAGGGTCAATTACCCAGATAGATGTCCCTGATCGCCTTCATGGACTTCAAGGAGTAAGGTGGCTCGAACCTCTGAACATGGTTATTCCAATCATCGCCAGTTACCTCGATATTATTGATGTTAAGTTCTCCAACCCCTTGGCTGTGACTCAGGGCGATGTGCTGGATCTCACTTGGATCATATCCCATTATTCTTGAGCAAACCGAGTCAATGGAAACCCGGTTCATTTAAACTACTCCAGATATGCTGAGAGCGCCTCGATTGCCCTTAACATGTTCACCTCATCGGTGATGGTCACCCTCGGGTAACTCCTGCCCTTGATCAGGTCAACGAAATGTATGTACTGGTTCTGGAAGCTCGGGTGTTTGAACTTTAACAGGTCAAGATACCATTCCAGACCCTTTTCATTGAAAACATGGGTCTCCTCTCTTGTGGCAAGCTCCACAGTGTACGGTCTGAGGCGCGCGCGCTTCTCACAAAGAACATGCTTACCCGCATCCAAGGCCTGTATCACCATCTCCTCGTGGAACCTCGGGATGGTGTTCACCGCGATGGCGTCAATCTCGTAA
>JABXKY010000058.1 GCA_013619005.1 Candidatus Bathyarchaeota archaeon
GCTTCCTTGAAATACTTCTTATCCAAGTTCGATCCGCTTACCACAACGCAGACTGGTCCGCTCTTTATCTCTACCTTCCCGGCCAAGAGGGCGGATATCCCTGCTGCCCCCGCAGGCTCCACAACCAGGTGAAGTTCTTCCAGGCAGTAACGGACTCCCTCGATCAGCTCCTCCTCGGTAAGGAGAATCACCTGCCTGATTCGATCGGTAGCCACCTCAAATGAGATGTCGCCGGTATAGCGAGGGGACAGGCTGTCGGCACAGGTGGGCAGTGGCATAATCGGCACGGGTTTCTTGGCCTTCAGCGCCTCGGTGAGAGTAGGGGCTGCATAGGACTCCACGCCAATAACCTCTACCTGGGGCCGGGTGTATTTCAAGCCCAGGGCTATGCCTGAGATCAGTCCTCCTCCTCCTACTGGAACCAGGACCGCTTCCAAGTCCGAGGGCGCGTCCTCGTCTATCTCCAGACCGATGGTCCCCTGTCCTGCCACCACCCTGGGATCGTCGAAGGGGTGGATTAGAACTAATTCTTCTTTACCTAACTCGGCAGCCTTTTCTTCGCTATCGCCATAATGGGAGCCGTGCCGGAGGATTGTGGCCCCAGCCTTCTTGATCCTCTCGACCTTAACTTGCGGAGCATTGTCTGGGAGGACTATCGTTGCCTTGATCCCAACCAGGGAGGCCGCCAGGGCCAGGGCTGTGCCATGATTTCCAGAGGACGCCGCCACCACACCCTTTTCTCTTTCCTTAGGGGTCAGCATGGTGACTGCATTATTTGCTCCCCGGAACTTAAAAGAACCTCCGGGCTGCAGGGATTCGAGCTTAAGATATACTCTAATGTTCACCTGCCGAGATAGTGGATCTGAGAATATGAACGGTGTCCTGAGGATCTTGCCTTTTATCCTCCTCGCTGCGTCCAATATATCTTGGTGTGTTGGGATCATCATAGAAATAGCCTCCTTTTCGAGCAAACGACAAAACTCTCTAGATCTTATGCGATTTTAACTTCCAAACATTCACAGGAAACATATCAAACCATAAATGATGCTGTCAATTAGAAGAGAAGGGAACTCTCCGTAACACACCCGCCCCGTAGGCGCGAGTGTCAATCGGCGCAGACTTGGTTGGCGTCATGTTGCCCCTTCCCACGGACTACTCAGCAGGATTGACCTCACCAAACACCCCATTGAGGACCTGCCGCAGGCGTGGGAGTACCGACAACTCGCTCTGATCCTCGTTGAAGTACCCCGTGTAGACTGCCACCAGATCGCGATCAGGATTCACCAGGAGTCCCTGTCCGGCCCAGCCCCCCTTATACACGTCGTTGTTGGTGTAGACCATATCCCACTGGTAGACGTTGTGCTTGGCGATTCCTTGTGCAAGCTCATCCGGCGCACCCCACCGGGCATTGGCCAACAGCTCGGGTCGGCCGCCATTCTTGAGCGTCTCGATGTGTTGGTCGGAGATGATCTTCTTATCGGTGACGACCGAGTAGCTCGGTGTGAACAGCAGGCCGAACCGAGCAACGTCACGGAGTCTGCCGAGGAAGCCGCCCGCAAACATCGGGACGCCGTAGCGGGGCGCCAGAAAGGCCGCGTCGCTCTCGGTACCGATCCGCGTCCAGATCTCGCGTGAAAACGCGTCCTGAAAGGGCATCCCCGTAAGCTTTTCCACCAGCCAGCCCAGGATGTAGGTGTTGATCGAGCCGTACTCGAAGGAGGTCCCCTGCTTGGCGTATCTGCCCACCTTGAGTCCAGCGATGTACTCGTAGGGGTTGTCGGCAGACTCATCGTCCCAGTGGGCTTCACCGGTCGTCTCCATGAGGCGGTAATAGCAGGATGTTGTGTCGTAGTACTCCTCCGAGCAATCGACGCCGGTGGCCATATCCAGGATGTTCCTGACGGTGATCCCTGCATACGAGGACTGAGACAGCTCTGGGATATATGTCTCGATACTCTTGTCGATCTCCACTTGCCCCCGATGCTCGAGGATACTCACCACCGCAGAAACCAGCACCTTGGTCACCGACCAGAAGATGGGTCTCTCATAGGGTTCCATCCGCGGATAGTCTTCAAACACGACCTTGCCCCGGTGCATGATGACCACGCCCATGCAGGTCGACAGATCGCTGTTCAGGAAGTCGGCAAACCGTACCTTCCCATTTGGTGTATCCACCTTGTGGTCGGCGATCTCAGACATCGGATGACGCTCGAGCTCCCGGACAGGTCCGGCGCGGTACACATTGACCGTCGGAAAGATGCGATTGAGGTTCTTGTTGTTCCAGGCCATGTCATCGCCATTGGCCATCCACCAGGACTCGTCAGCCGGCAGCCTCTCGATTTGCCGTCGAACTTCTTCAGCTGTCGAGGCAGAATTGAAAGTCCCCTCCCCTGCCCAGCCGGGAGCTCCTACGAGCAACAGACTCGCAACGACAAGAAGAGGCC
>JABXKY010000064.1 GCA_013619005.1 Candidatus Bathyarchaeota archaeon
GACAGGTACTGGCCGCGGTCGCCCAGGACACAGAGTCGCTCAGGGTGGGGGCCATGGTTGCCAGCCAGAGCTACAGGAACCCTGTGCTCCACGCCAAGATGGCCGCAAGCCTCGACAACATCAGCAACGGGCGGGTCTACTTCGGCATAGGGGCAGGATGGAAGGAGGTGGAGTACAATGCCTACAATATACCCTTCCCGCCCGCATGGAAGAGGGTCAGGCAGCTTGACGAGGCACTGACCATCACCAGAAAGCTATGGACAGAGCCCGTTGCCGACTACAAGGGCAGGTACTACAGCGTCAACAACTGCGTCTCCATGCCCAAGCCCGTGCAGGACCCGCTTCCCATATGCGTGGGAGGCATGGGGAACCAGCTACTCAAGATAACAGCCAAGCACGGGGATATGCTCAACCTGGCATGGAACACGGCGTACGACAAGTTCGAGGAGAGGTTGGGCGTGCTCAAAAAGTACTGCGTACGGTACGGCAGGGACTATGACTCCATCAGGAAGAGCAGCGGCATTCATCTGGCGCTCCAGGGAGCGGAGGCCTCAGCGCCCGCGCCATACGAAAAGTACTCAGGTAACAAGAAGTGGGACTACAAGTCACCTGAGGACGCCGCCGAGTGGCTCAGGGGCTACGTTGACCTGGGCGTAGACCACATCGTCATAGTGTTCCCGTACGGCACCGAGGCAAAGAGCATCGAGGTGCTCATGAGGGATGTAGCCCCTCTGGTCTAGCCCAAACGATACGGTTATCCCTTCCCTCATCCCCTTCACTCTATTCGGTGACCCCATGAAGAAACAGGCAGTGATCAGCGTGGTCGGAGTCGTGGCCGTGGCCCTCCTCAGCGGCGGTCTGCTGTACAGGCTCATGGTCCAGGGAGATAGCCTGGGGCAGCTGGGACTCATCGGGGTGTTCATCGCGTCCATGCTGAGCCACCTGACGGTGGTGGCCCGTGACATGTTCATACCCCTGTTCCTCCCGCTTGCATCGGTTTATCACCCCGTGGTGCTGGGGGCCTTCGCGGGCACGGGTGCGGCCATCGGCGAGGTCACGACCTATTTCCTCGGGTGGGGCGTCGCGGAGTCAATTGAGCCACCCACCGAGGCGGAGGACAGGATAGCCCGGTGGATCAATAAGTACGGGTTATGGGCTGTTCTTATCGTGGCTCTAACGCCTCTGCCGGATACTCCTATCGTTATTCTAGCCGGGTCAAGGAAACTCCCGTTCGGGAAACTGGCCATCGTGGAGATACTGGGCAAGTCTACTCTTTACTCGGTGGCTGCCTTGATGGGTGGTCTCGTCTACGGCGGTTTGGAGGACACCATCGGCACAATGATGGCCTCGGGTCTCATGGTGATCGGGTCACTCATCTTCAGCATCGCCGTCACGTGGAAGCCCAGTAGGGACCTGATCTTCGGATGGCTTGAACGCCTCGTCCCCCAGATGCGGGAATAACTCAACATTAAAGCGGTAGATGGAGCCCAGTACACATGATTGAAGTTGAGGGCAGGCATAAAGGGCACCGGCATGTACGTGCCACCCAAGGTTATAACGAATAATGATCTGGTGGCCATGGGGCTGGACACCAGCGACGAGTGGATTCAGACCAAGACGGGAGTCAAGCTCAGGCACGTCGTGGAGGGCGACGTATGCACAAGTGACCTGGCGGCAGAGGCAGGGAGGGCGGCTTTGGCCGACGCCGGGGTAAGCCCTGAGGACGTTGATATGATAATATTGGCCACCAGCAGCCCGGACGTGATGCTCAGCAGCACAGCGGCGAGGACCCAGTTCAAGCTCGGGTGCGTCAACGCGGGGGCCTTCGACGTGAACAGCGTCTGCACGGGGTTCGTGTACGCTCTCGACGTAGGGGCGCGCATGGCGCTGGACCCCCACATGGATAACGTCCTGGTCATCGGCGCCGAGACCTACAGCAAGATACTCAACTGGAAGGACAGGACCACCTGCATCTACTTCGGTGACGGGGCGGGCGCCGCGCTCCTCCAGAAGACCGATGAGGGCGGGGTCCTGGGCTCGTACCTCAGGGCAGACGGATCGGGGGCCGAGGTCATCGAGGTCCCCGCTGGAGGAACCAAGATGCCCATGACCAAGGAGATACTTGGGACCGGGTTGGAGTACTTCCACATGGACGGCAGGGCGGTGTGGAACTTTGCTACCGTCAAGTTCCCGGAGGCCGTGCGTGAGGTCGTTAAACAATCAGGTTACACGCTTGAGGACGTGGACTGGGTGATACCCCACCAGAGCAACGTCAACATGATCAGGGTCAGCATGGAGAACCTGGGGATGCCGGTGGAGAAGGCATACGTGAACCTTCCCAAGTACGCCAACTGCTCAGGGGCAAGCGTACCCATCGCGCTCCACGAGGCCGCGAAGGACGGCTCACTGAAGAAGGGCGATCTGGTGGTCACTTGTGGAT
>JABXKY010000354.1 GCA_013619005.1 Candidatus Bathyarchaeota archaeon
TTGCTTCCTGAGTCTCAGACCTGGATAACGCTATGCTGATGTTCAGCGTAGCCAAGAAGAGGGTTATGACCACGGTCAGATTAACCAGCCTCATTATCTTCCATCTGAGCCTCATGACGGGGTATCTCACATAGAATATCTAAAAAGAACACGGTGGAACACCGTGGAATGAACGTTTAAAAGAAAATAAGAGGGGGATTATTTGAGCTCGACGTGTTTCGCTAGCTGCTCGGCTTCCTCTGAGAGGTCCAGATCGACCAGTGTAGCCTTTGTGGGGATGCCCCTCTCGTCCCAGCCGCGCTTATCGTAGTAACTGGTCAGCATCTTGTCGTAGCTTGCCTCATCAAGGTGCTTTCCAGCCAGTGCTCCCTCTGTGAGCGGGTGTTTGAACCACCTAACAGGAGGATAATCCATCTTCCTGCTCCACTCTGCCCCGTACTCCCTCGCCCAGAAGGCCCTCATCAAGGCGTAAACCCTGTCACCCATCTTCCACATGTCGTCAAGGGTCATCTTGACACCCGTGGCGGCCTCAAGGTACTTGGGGTACTCCGTGAGATCATAGCCCAACTCGATCCATGGGAACCTACAGGCGACCAGGGACTCGAACATGCCTCCCCTGATCCTCTGGAACTCGATGACCTTGTCGGCCTTCTCGGGTCCGTACTCGCCCCTGATACCGCTGCTGATCTCCCAGCTGATAACCCAGGCGTCCTTATGGTGTGCTCCAATTGGGCTGGTGCCGAAGCTGAGTGCCATACCGGGACAGTAGTGGCAGTCGTACGCGCTGACCTCCATGCCCTTGACGTGGATGGCGAAGTCGGGTGCCTCGCCGCCGATTTCCTCGGCCGCCTGCCTCGTTCCCTTACCCAGAAGGGCTCCGATGCCCTCCATATCTGCCATCTTGTAGAGCAGCTTCTTGGCCCCCTCGAAGTCACCCCATGTGATATCAAGGTCCAACAGGCCCTTGGTGGCGCACTCCATGGCGAAGCCTATGACGCTGCCGGCCCCGATTGTGTCGAGACCCAGCTCGTCACAGATCCTGTTCAGGGTCCCAATCTGGGCTAGGTCGCCTAGACCGATGTTTGGGCCCAGCATGGTGACGTTCTCGTAGTCAAGCTCCGAGTGTATTCCCTCGCTGTCCAGTATGGTGTTTCCACAGATCATGTTACAGTTGGGGCAGCCCCTCTGGGTCACCGTGGCCGCGTGAACCGCGTCACCGTTGACCTTGTCGATGTGCTCGAAGACGCCCTCGCTGAAGTTCCTCGTGGGGAGGGCTCCGGCAGTCTGCATCATATCTGCAGCCATCATGGTGCCCACCTTTTTCCAGTAGTTGAAAGCGTCATACTTTGGGATTTTCCCGAATCCCTCACGACCCAGTGCCTTTAACTTCTCAGGGTCAAAGGCAGGGACCTCCATGGTGCCGTTAAACACAGCCGCCTTCAGGTTCTTGCTACCCATAACGGCACCCATACCCGGTCTTCCGCCCGCTCGCCCCTTCTGGGCGACAACGGTGGCTAGGTTACATAGGTTCTCACCACTCTGACCGATGATGAGGACACCTGAGGCATTTCCGTGCTCCTCAAGGATCCAATCCTCCGTGACATAGCTGTCCTTACCCCACAGGTGTGAGGCATCGCGAATCTCCGTCTTTTCGTCCTCGACGTATAGGTAAACTGGTTTCTCGGCCTTGCCCGTGACGACAACCGCGTCGAGGCCGCATTTTCTCATGTTGACAGCCGCCCTGGTTCCAATGTTTCCGTCGCCGAATCCGCCTGTAAGCGGGCTCTTAGCAGCGATGACCATCTTGCCGCTGTTGGGAATGCTGAAAGCAGTGTACGGTCCAGTTGCGAATATGAGCATGTTTTCAGGCCCAACGGGATCTGCGCCCTTGGGGAGCTCGTCCCAGAGGAGCTTGATCGCCAGCCCCCTGCCGCCGATGAATCGTTTGGCTATGTCCTCTGAGTAATCAGTTACCTCGGTTGTTCCCTTTGTGAGGTCTACCCTGAGGATCTTACCTGTCCATCCCTTCATTATTATCGAGTACCCAAATCTCGCATCCTGCTTAAGCATTTTACCATCGAAGTGAATGATGGTTCCATACGTGGTTCCTGAAAATATTGATGAGATGCCAGCAAGACTCATGAATTCATCGCGCGCGCATCCAACCGTGGGTATGTCCAGAACTGGTTTTAAAGGAATTATGAAACAAGGATTAATGAATAAATCTGTAGGTCTAGCCGCCGACCACAAAAGGCATTATGACCACGTCATCGTCGTCCTGGAGTTTGGTCTCAACTCCTTCGAGGAGCTCGATGTTCTTCCCGTTCACGATGATAGCCAAATCGGTGCCTCCCACCTTGAAATCTCCGAGGTGACCGCCGCGGGTGTGACCCGCCGCCCTCTGCAGCCTGTTGGTGAGGCTCAGGACACTGGTGTCCTCGGGCAGTTCCACCGTGTGCTTGCTGCCCACAGACTCGGATACGTCGCCAAACAAGCGTACCTTGACCTTCATCACTGTAGTACATGAATGGTGGAAGATAAAAATGTGGTAAAAAAAGGGGTTTAGCGGAGCTTGGCCATGCTCTTCTCGAGGTCGGCCAGGTCCAGCTTCTTCAGGGTCTCCTTGGTGGGGATGCCCCTGTTGTCCCATCCGACGGTCTCGAAGTAGCTCTGCAGCTTGGTGTCAACGAGGGCACGGTCGGTGACCTTGCCCTTGTATGGTCCTGACGGCAGTGGCTCGTAGAACCTCGGTGGGTTGTCGTCGTCCTTTACTGGGATCCACGTGAGGTCGGGTCCGCCCATCATCAGCAGTGCCCTCTGCAGCGTGATGATCCTGGGACCTGTCTCGCTCCTCCACTGGTGGAGGGTGATTGGGAACCCTGTGATAGCCTTGGCGAAATCGAATACCATGCTCTGCGGTACACCGTAGTAGGTGAAGTTACAGAAGACGGCGCTGTCCGTGAACGGCGCCCCGCTCATATCGTTATAGCCGTCCTGAGTGGTGCTCGTATGGTCTCCGCCCTGGACGTTTGCAGCGTAAGCGATGTCATGGGTGTAGTCCATGTCGCTTCGGGTGCCGTGGGCACCGATCTCGATACCCTTAACGTGTACAGCGTACTTGAGGAGCTCCTCGGGCTTCTTTCCCTTCATCTTGGCGATGAGGAAAGCGGCCCTGTAAGTGCCCTCTGCGAGCATATCGCCTATCTTCTCCCTGTACGCCATCATCCTGAGGATCTTGTCGAAGTGGTCGGCGTTGCCCCACTCGGGCGCGAAGCCGAAGTCATCGTCACTCAGGATACCGCGCTGGTGTAGCTCTACGGCGAACGCGGCCGTGTTGGGGCCGTTGATGCCGCTGTGTCCCAGCTGGTCACATAGAGTACTCAGGTGTATGTTTGCCTCTGGGTCGAATATGCCGAAGTTGGTTCCACAGTATGCCTGCAGCTCATAATCCGGCATATCGGTGATATCGCCCTTCCATTTGCCTGTCTTGATACAGCTGACCTTCATGCAGTTTGTGGTGCAGTTAAAGTCGGCCCACTTCTTCTTGACCCAGAACCGGTTCTCGAACATGGGTCCACCGTAGCTCTTCTCGTCGTGCCACTCCTCCTGCCAGTTCCTGATGGGCTCGCTGCTGGTGTCGGCTCCTACCGCGTATCCCGCGTACCCTGTGCCCATTCGCCTCATGCCGGAGCGGCCGATGAGAATCTCGTGGGTCTGCCTCCAGAGAAGCTTGGCTGACTCGGGGGCGTCTACCTTTGGTAGTGGTCCCCTGCCCTTTGCCACGACCGCCTTGAGGTTCTTGCTTCCCATGAGGCTGCCGTACCCGCCGTAACCGGCTGCGTGGCAGACCTTGCTCATGACGCACGCGTTCCTGATCAGGTTCTCACCGGCAGGGCCGATGTAGATGGAACCTGGCTCCTTGTGGAGACCAATGTTTGGCTTCCTCTTCTCTAGCTCAGCCGTTACCTCCTTGTTTAGCTTGATGAGGGTTTTCTCGCCGTCAAGCCCCCAGAGGTGGCTTGCGTCAACCAACTCGGCTCCGTCGTCCGTGATCATCAGGTAGACTGGCTTGTCCGCCTTGCCCACGAAGGTTACGCCATCGTATCCGGCCGACTTCATCTCGTTGGCCATCTCGGTGGCGGCCGTTGAGCCGACAGTGCCCATGCTTATGGGGCTCTTTCCGCTGACACAGATCCTTGAGCCGGGGTAGATGCCCGTCATTGGGCCAGTGTACACCATTAATGGTGACTCGGGGGCCAGTGGGTCGAGCTCGGCCCACTTGTCACCGATCTTGTCCCAGAGTACCTTGGCTGCCAGTCCACGTCCACCAAAGTAATGGCGGAGCATCTTGTCGCTGTACTCAACTTCCTCGATCTTGTCCTTGCTGAGATCTATCTCAAGCCATTTTCCTGCGTATCCACCTGGGCTCATTCTATTACCTCCTCTCCTTTCTCACCGAACATCATCACCGCGAGGTCCTTCGCCGTCTCCACAGGGTGCCTGCTGTAAAGCTTCCTGTGGATGCTGGGCCCCTCATCCACAATCGTCAAAGCGTTGTAATCCGCCTCGACGCATACCTCGACGCACTTGGGGGCGCCACCGCACAGGTCGCAGATGTTTGCCTTGTTGTCCCCCGGGTGGAGGGTGGGAATTTGCCCTGGGCATGCTTTGATGCACAGGCTACAGCTCGTACAGGCCTCACGGTCAACGATTACTGCTCCATTGCTGTCGACGCTCAGGGCGTCCACTGGGCAGACACTAACGCAAGGGTAGTCCTGACACTGGGAGCACAGATGTGGAACCTCAACACCTGGGAAGGGCATGAAGACCCGAACCCGGCTCGCCTCGGGCCACATCCAGCCCTCGTGGTGTATACTGCATGCGAGTTCGCATCGCCTGCATCCGCTGCAGGCCGCGTAGTCTCTTGCTATCCATACATGTTTACTCAAAACGATTCACCAGAATTTTATCAGTATCTACACGTCTGGAAACGTATTAAAAGATTAGGAAATCGAAGAAAAATGACGAAGTGCAGAGAAAAACATATTGAAGTGAGGAAAAAGGAAGGCAACTATCATCGCTTGGCCATCTCGTGTCACCGAAATATTCAGTTAGGGTATGCCGCAAAAAAAGGATTTTTCGAGGCTGAAGACTCACTGTGGGTTCTTGAGTGCGTCAAATTTCCTCATAATGAGCTGCATGAGCTGGGGCTGGAGCCTGTACAGGGAACTTGCCTCCCCCTTGGGGATGAAGAGTCTGATGAGGTACACCTTCTCAAGGCGGTTGGCGGTGTTAAGGTAGGCCTCGGGGGTCCGTATCCCGTCTTTTCCGCAGACCTTGCAGAAATCCTTGATGGCCGGTGCGATGACCCTCATCATTATGTCCTCCTCGGTGAACGCGTGGCTGAACCCGATGGTGAAAGTGTATTTTATGACTTCTTCATGGGTTAGGTTCAGTATCCTGCTGTTCATCACTTGGGTATTAGGCACCTTGAGCAGGTTGAACGTAGGCGTGTACAGGTTCGTGTAGTTGATTGCTATCTCCTCCACCTGTCCCTCTAGGTCCCCGATCTTGACATAATCCTCCACTTTGAATGGCTGGGAGAGGAGCACGTAGAACCCAGCGACCACGTTGTTGATGGTCTGGCTGGAGCCAAAGCCCAAGGCCGCGCCCATAAGAGCGGATGTCCCCACGAAGAGGTCCGTGGGCAGGTCGAATATGGTGAGAATGGCGGTGCTTGATACGATTATCGCTACCACCCTGACGATCAGTCTCAACGCATTTATTACGTGGGGCTCAAGTCCGAGATCGGAGCCCCGCCGCTTGAGCACGCTGAGGACAGTCTTGTATAAGAAATAGATGACAACTATGGAGATTGCAGCTACCACGAACCTGTAGCCCTCGGTCTGTATCGTTAGTAACGCGTCTTCGAACAATGAGTACACCTGATTGTGAGTCCTATTGCCCCTTCTCCTTGAAAACGTTTCCAGCGCCCTCAGTTTGGGCGTGCGTGCGCACCAAGGTAAGGTAGCTTATAAGCGACGACGCTGACAAGCCCGCCGAGGCTGTCAGGCATTTAGTCGATCCGCAAAGTAGGACCGGGCATCCCCTGCAAGGTACACGGATCCGATGACTAGCACCATGTCCCCCTCGCCCGCCTGGTTCACGGCGGTCTCAAACGCAATATCGCTTTCGAGCTGGACCTGATACGTCTTCCCTGCCTTGTTTATCTCCTTTATCAGTACCTCTGGTTCGGCTGCGCGAGCCGTGACGCTGTGCTTTGTGATGATGAAATGGTCGGCGACCTGGGCTATGTTCTCGATCATGCCTTCTATGTTCTTGTCAGAGGACATGCTGACCACAGCAATCAAGCGGCCGTAAGAAAAATCGGACTGGATGGTCCTCCTGACAGCCTCAGTGGCCTCTGCGTCCTTTGCGCAGTCAAGAACAACAAGGGGCTTCTTGTTGACTACCTCAAGGCGTGCGGGCCAGTAGACATGGCGGAGCCCGTTTCGCACTGCTTCATCTGTGATCGAAAGGTCTTTCTTTTGAAGCTCCTCGACAGCGGAAACAGCGGTAGCCGCGTTGATTATCTGGTGCCCGCCGAACAGGGGGATCAAGAGGGCATCGTATCGTGCATTCTCGGTTGCTAGGTTGAATATCTGACCATCGGAGAACGCGCTCTTCTTCTCAGAGGTGGTGGTCTCTGTAACCCTTACCACCTTTGTGCCTATCGAGTCGGCTTTTTCCTTGAACACGTTGAAGACGTTGTCGCGTTCCTCGGCGGTAACCAGCACGCTGTTTGGTTTGATTATACCCCCCTTCTCGTATGCGATGTCCTCCAGGGTCGGGCCCAGGATGTTCACGTGCTCGAAGCCGATGTTGGTGATAACGCTGACGAGGGGGTTGAGGACGTTTGTGGCGTCAAGCCTTCCCCCCAGCCCTACCTCGATGACGCCGTAATCAACGCCTTGCTCCTTGAAGTACTTGAAGCAGGCCGCTGTTACTATATCGAAGAACCGGAGCGGCATCGGCTCGGGGTAGTCAATCATCCTGTTGAACAGGACCTCGATCTCGTTGAGGAGCCTGGTTACGTCCTCGGCGGGTATCATCTCGCCGCCCACCCTGATTCGCTCCCTGAAATCCTCAAGGTGAGGGGACGTGTAGAGACCCACCTTGTAACCTGCGGCGTGGAGGATCGAGGCGATCATGGCCGAGGTCGAGCCCTTCCCGTTGGTGCCCCCTACATGGATGGCGCCAAAGCTCTCCTGAGGGTTGCCCATCAGGTCTAGGATATGCTTCGTGGGTCCGAGCGTTCGTTCTGGGCCGAAACGCCTGACGTTAAAGAGCCATTCCAGTGCTTCGTCGTAGTTCATAGTTCAGTCCCCGGTCGTCCACGCAAATTAAGTAGTCCCATTATTTAACCTAAGACATACCTGTCTGGGCTTGGGTTTTATGGAGCTAGCTTTTCGCGCGCGGACGATATCGAATAAAAAGGTCTTCGCGTCGTATGTGTCTAGCTCTCGCCAAGGGTAAAAGTTGTTTTCCGTTTGTATAGGCGAGTCTTGTAACCGTTTTAACTGGGTTCTACACTATTACGTTAGCATAGACATATATCATATATATAG
>JABXKY010000235.1 GCA_013619005.1 Candidatus Bathyarchaeota archaeon
TGTATAAGAGACAATATTAGAGGCATTCCCACGTCAATATTGAGGTCTACCCAATGAAGCGCTGGGAGGGTTTGATGCTCATCTTCTTCGTCCTCTTCTACGGGTTAATGAGTGTATTAATATTGAGGAAGAGGTGTGCGCGCGATTAATTTTGCATGGTAAAACATAACTAAAAGAAGAATAAATTGCTACCATGTCAAGATCTCTTGAACAAATTCTTGGAGACATGCATCCCATCAGGGATGATAAAATGGAGGAAAAGCAATGACAGGGTACAAGATAGGGGTAGCGGGGTTCAGCCACGAGACCATCACGTTCTGGCCGGGGCTAACGACCCTGAAGGACTTTGAGATGAACGCATACCACGGCGAAAAAGTTATCGAGAAGGCCAAGGGCACTAACAGCTGCATTGGTGGATTCATCGAGGTCTGTGAACGCGAGAAAGTGGAGCTGCTGCCTGTGTGCGTCGCCTCGGGAGGAGCCACGGAGACTGTGGCTGACGAGGTCTACGCTTTCTATGTGGGGGAGATGAGACGCGGCTTTGACGAGATGAAGGGTGAGATCGACGGCGTTCTCCTATCCCTCCACGGTGCAATGGCGACCGAGAGTAGGCAGGACCCTGAGACGGACGCCGTACGTGAGGTCCGTGAGGTTGTCGGGTACGATATACCCCTCATGGTGACGTTTGACCTCCACGCCAACAAGGACGGGGCAATACTGAAGGAGGCCACGGCGGTATTCGGGTACCAGAGCAGCCCCCACGTTGATATGAGGAACACAGGGATACGTGCCGCCAACGCCATGATGAGGACCCTCAGGGGCGAGATCAAACCCACAACGGCGCTCAAGAAACCGGGGATTGTGGTGCCGTCCGTATTCAGCGCGACCACGGTTTCTCCGGCCAAGGATATAATCGACAGGGTCCACTGGTGGGAGGGGAAGCCGGGCGTCGTGGACGTGTCCGCCCTCTTCGGGTTTGCCTGGAGCGATGTGAGTCCACTCGGTATGGGCATGGTGGCGGTGACCGATGATGACCCTAAGCTCGCCCAGGAGATAGTGGCTGACTTATGTGAGCTGGCGTGGAGCAAGCGGAGGGAGCTGACTGGCAGAAGCGATGCTGTCCTCCACGGCGTCAAGGAAGGCGTCAGGCTCGCGATAGAGAAAACGAGGAAAGCAGAGAAACCCATAGTGATACTTGACCACGCCGACAGGAGCAACGACACCACCTATGTTCTCAGGGAGCTAATGAGCCAAGACGCACAGAAGACGGCGTTCCCAATGCTGTACGACCCGGAAGCCGCGAAGAAGATTGTGGAAGCCGGGGTCGGAGAGATTGTTGATCTTGAGGTGGGTGCAACCACGGGGTGGAGGGACGGAGGAAAGGTACGGGTCAAGGGCGAGGTGCTCTGGTCCGGGCATGGCAAGTACATGGGCACGGGGCCCATGAGCGTCAACCGGGAGGTGGACCTTGGTCCCACAGGTATATTGCAGGTGGGAGGCGTCTGGCTTCAGGTGATAAGCCGCCAGTCGAGCCTCCTGGATGAGGACCCCATCAAGCAGTTCGGTTACACGCCGGAGGACTTTGATATCATCGTCAGCAAGAGCAAGACACACTTCAGGGCAGTCTACGAGGTCATCGGGGAGGAGATCATCATAATAGATGCCCCAGGCCAGTGCCCAGCCGACCTCGGCGTCCTCCAGTACAGGAACGTCAAAGAAGGCGTCTACCCCATCACCCTCAACGACTAACGCCGAGACTGGAGAAATCTACTAGGGGTAGCTGGGGCTTTCCACTTTTCCAGGGCTAGCCCCACCATTTATAAAACAAATCTATGGAGCTGAGGTCTACGCGCCTGATTATCTGGGAGTCCACTCAAGCCACTTGGATACCTTCCTGGGCCTCCATTTGGCTCCGTACATCAGGTCATCCATGATTGGGAATATTTTCCTGGCCACGGGAGACCTCTTGATGAACCACTTAACCGCGATATGGAGGGGCGTGTGGGGCCTGCTGAACCCGCAGGCGGCCATGCAGATGCCGCAGTCGGTGCCCACGTTCCTCCAGTACTCGAAGCAGCTGTGCTCCTCCAGCTTCCATTTCATGTACCCGTTGTGCTCCACCATGCCCTCCATGGGGATGCTTTTGCTCGGGCATGTTGTCCCGCACTTTTTGCACTCGGTGCAGTACTTCTCAACGCCGAAGGAGATGGGCTTGTCAGGGACGAGGGGCATATCTGTGAGGATGCCGAACACCCTTGTCCTCGCACCGTATTTCGGGTGGATCAGATACCCGTTCCTGCCTATCTCGCCCAGTCCAGCGTCAACGGCCATGGGCGGGGTTATGGTATCATAGTGGTTGTCCATCTGTGCCACCGCGTGGTAGCCCATAGACTTGAACCAGTGGGCGACTATTGTTGAGATATATGCTC
>JABXKY010000237.1 GCA_013619005.1 Candidatus Bathyarchaeota archaeon
ATCTGAAGAAGCTTTTCAGGAAGGCAGTGGAGACCATTGGGCCCGAGAGGCTGCTGTTCGGAACGGATAGCAGCTACTTCCCTAGGGGGTTCTCCGCCGAGTACCTCAGGGAGCAGCTGAAGACATGTTACGAGCTTGGATTGAGGGAGGAGGAAATCAGCATGATTTTCCACGACAACGCCGCGGAGCTCCTGAAGCTCTAGGCTAATTGTTTTAATAATCCCCTGCTGAGATTACCCCATATCATCTGGGTGCATATTTTGAGTGAACACGACGACAGGCCTGCTGCTTACAACATTTACGCCGATCATGTAAGGGATAGGAAATCATCAGGGCTAGCGACCGAACTCTGGGGGCACATCTCCCACACGATGGGAGAGGCTGCCGATTTGTTACCAAAAGCTCGGAGCGAGTACGGTGAGACAAGCGACGAGCTAGAGGCTCTCAAGGTTCACATGAAGAACAACATGAGGGGCATGGGGCTATTAACGGGAAAGACACGGGAGGCTATCGATGAGATGCACAACGGGGTCGTGGAGGCCGGCCAGCAGCCCAACTTCATGGGCGGGCCAGGTCTTGTATTCAACAAGATATCATACGCTGTATCGCTTGCAGGGATGGACGAAAACATTGTCCCCCTCTATTATGTCGCGGATTACGATGGGGTCCAGCCCGAGCTAACCAACATGCGATTGCCGAGTCCAAGCTCCAAGGGGCTGCAACTGAGCTATCCGGTCCAGCCCAGCGAGCACAACTTGTCCATCTACGAGTTCAAGCTCCCGGGCGAGAACTGGTTCATGAAGACAATGGAAAAGATTGACAGCAACTATCGGGGGATACTGAAGGAGCTGCCAGCCGAGAAGAGGGACCTTGTTCAGAAGAACCTTGATCATATCTACTCCATTATCAGGAACGCGTACTACTCTACGGACAACGTATCCACTTTCAGCACAAAGATCATCGGCTCTCTAGTCAACCTGGAGGCCGATATAGGGCTCCCAATCTTCTGGTTCAGCATGCCCGAGACGCGGCCCCTTTTCCAGAGAGGTTTCGAGTTGCTACTCAGGGAGCCCACTAGGAGCCGGTTCATCGAGGCAAGCAACGAGGCGCAGGCCAAGGTTGCTGCGTCTGGACATAAGCCTGGGATAGGTGCGAGGGACAGGGATTATGTCCCGTTCTTCCTTGAATGCATGAACCCCAAATGCAGACGAATCAGGGTCGAGCTGAAATATGCAAGGAACGAGGGCTCAACAACGGCAGACCTTCATGGCAAGTGCCCCATCTGCGAGGAAGAGTACAGCTTCAGCATCAATGCCGAGAACCCTGATGTATCAGAGATCATCGACTGGATCACCCCCAGGGTTGATTCCAGGCAGGTCATCACCGACTCGGTGTTTCCCATAGTGGGTCACATAGGTGGACCTGGGGAGACCAGTTATTATGCCGAGGTCATCCCCGCTGCTAGGAAGGTCGGGCTACCTTTCCCCCTGTTCCTAAGGTACTCGCGGGCTTTCTATAACACCCCATGGAACGAGTTGGAATCCAGTGGTATCAAGAAGGCAGGCTATCCCATCATCAGTAGTGAGGCTGTTTTCAACACGCTCAGTGAATGGGTCGTCGCTAGAAACACAGGTGACGACGAGGGACTCAGGAGGGCCCATAAAAGCATCGAGGACAGCATAACTTCAACATATTCGCGTTTGGTCGAGCAACTGAAGAACCATGAGAACGCCGTGGCTGAAATCAAGCAGCAGCTCAGGAACCCAGGCGACCGGCGTCCCCTCATCGAGGCCATGAAGAAGAAACAGGGCGAGGCTCAGATAATTGACCACTACCTGTCATGTTGTTTCGGCAGGTTCAGTCCGGAAAAGTTCGGCCAGGAAGTCAACTGGATGTGGATAGACTTGGCGGCAGCCACGGGCGTCAAGGACGTCATGGGGGCTTATCTCAGGATGTACAACCGATACACCCCGAACAGCTCCATGTACTATATCAACGTAACCTAGTCGTTGTGCCTACGCCTCAGCGGCGGCGCAAGCTTAGCCATGATGATGGCTCGCTCGAACAGGTCGAGCCATTCATCCAGCTCTGCCTGAACTGCCCTTGGCGACAGTATGCCGCCGTCGAACTTTCTCCCAACGTCCCTAGATGCTTTCGCCCTGTATATGTTCAGGAGCCTATCGCCCTCACGTGCGATCTCCCAGTAGTCCTCGGTCAGGAAGATCACGATGGGGACCCTAGTGGCCCCTAGAATCCTCACCTCGTCCTTGAGCTCCTGACTTGCCTCCCTGTCAATGAATCGAAGCTCAACATCGTCTCCGGCTACCTCGGCCAGCTTTTTGAACATCGGCCCCTGTCTGACGCAGTCACCGCACCAGACCCCGGCGTACACCAGGACCTTCATCTGACGCCCATAGCCCTGTAC
>JABXKY010000109.1 GCA_013619005.1 Candidatus Bathyarchaeota archaeon
GAGCCATCTGATAGGGACTCGTCAACCAAGAAGCAGACTTGGGGGTCTTGTGCCATACTCCTCATCTTCAACCCGCTGAAGCAGGAATGGAAGAAAATCTTACCGTCCTCATAGCAGTAGCCAATGGGAACCACATAGGGACAATCATCAATGGACATGCCAATCCGCCCAACTCTGGAGTGTACGAGGAACTGATCAATCTCCCCTTGCTCCATTTTGGAGATAGTCTTCCGACTCCTGTTTGCCTCGTTCACTTCCTCCAAACTTTTCTCTAACATGACAGAAACTATCCCTAACACCGAGAAAGGTCTTTCGATCTAAACTACACCATGTGCTCACGCGCAGTGTGGGGGGATAAAACCATCGATAAAAAAAAGAGGGAAAGTATCGGGAGATATCTCCACAGGGGTTAGGGTTCGAATCCCTCTGCGAACCCATTTCAAGACATAACGAATAGAATATGGATAAAATTTTAGGTGCATACCATTCCCTGCGCCACCTTCTCGGTACCTGTGGGTTGTTACTTGGTGACTTTTTTTAGTGGGAGTTGGTGGGATGGGGGGCTGGCTTACCTTTCTCTCTCCCCGATGTCCTGTATGAATCGTAGCAGGTAGCCGTCAGGGTCCTGTACTAGGAACTCTAATTGGCCATATTCCACGTCCTCGCCGCTGTACCAGCTCTCTTTGAGGGGGCGGAAGAGGGCTATGTTTGCGTCTTCGAGTCTTTTGATGATGGCTGTTACGTCGCTTACCTGGATCTGGAGGTTCATGCCCCTGCCGTAGGGGTGCTCCAGGTCCCCCGTCCACCAGTGGTTGTTGGTTTCCTCTATCATCAGTTGGGCGCCTTCAATGGATATGAAGTGGAACTTGTCCTGTGGGCGGCTGTACTCGGTCTTGAACCCAAGGGTCTCTGTGTAGAACCGATGGCTGGTGTTGAGGTCCTTGACCGATAGCTCGGGGATGAGCTTGTTGAACTCCATATCAACTGTGTACGTGGTTCACGTAATTATATATCGTGGGGTATGGTTCCCCGCCCTAGCAGACGGGTTTTAGGACGGGTTTTAAAAGGGACTGTGTGGATGTTGACGTGTGAACTGTAAAACATGCAGGACCGTTATGGAGCGGATCGAGGGACCCGCCCGCATTGCGGTGATCAAGGAGCACGACGGGAACAAGTTTGATTTCGAGTACGTGCCGTATCAGTGTCCCAAGGAGAACTGCCCCGAGTTTTTGCTGGTAAAGTGCCATGACATGAAGCTGGGCAAGCCCAGGGCTCCGGCTACGATTAACTTCTTTAACTACCAGGACATCGAGGCCCCTGAGCCCGAGGAACTGGAAGAATAGGACCATCATCAATCTTATCCAGTCTTATTCCTTATGGTCACTGTGTCAGTCGAGCACCACCGGTTCTTGGACCCCGGGGAGTGGAGGCGTTGGCTTGAGGTGAACCACAGCCAGGATGAGGCTATCTGGGTTGTCATACAGAAGGTTAAGTCGCCTAACCCGGGCATTAAGTACGATGAGGCTCTGGATGAGGCCCTGTGCTTTGGCTGGATCGACGGCAAGATGAGGCGCCTCGACGAGTACGAGTTCATCCAGTGGTTCAGCCCCAGGAGGCGTAACAGTCTATGGTCGAGGCGTAACAGGGACAAGGTGGAGATGCTCAATGGGGAGGGCAGGATGACAGGGACGGGTCTCGCTGAGGTCGAGAAGGCGAAGATGAACGGAAGGTGGGAGGCCGCCTACTCTTCAAAAGACACTCCAACGATGCCCGATGATCTCCTAGAGGCATTAAAATCGAACAAGGTAGCCCACGACAACTTCTCGGCGTTCCCCAACTCCGCCCGTTTCATGTACATCCACTGGATAAATGACGCCAAGAGGGATTCAACAAGGGCTAGGCGGATCAACCGTGTTGTCGAAAGGGCAGCGGAGAACAGGAAACCGGGTATCGATATGTGACAGCCTAGGGTTATGATATATAGCTCTGTAGCGTTATAGGGGGTTGTTATGTCCAGTTTCCGCTCGTCGATAAACCTGATCAAGGATCTCAGGGGCAACAGGAACATCATGGTCCTGATGACAACCCAGACCCTGTTCATGTTCACGGCGTTCCTGTGGTGGCCTTACAGGAGCCTGTACATAACGGAATTGGACGCTACAGTAGAGTTGCTCGGACTTGTCCTGTCCATTGAGACCGTCGCTAGCATCATCTTCCAATACCCTGGAGGTATCCTGACTGACAGGTGGGGTAGGAAGCGGATGCTGGTAATATCCGGCTTCTTCAGGTTCCTTTCCCCCATATTCTACTTGTTCGCGACCCACTGGACCCACGTCATCCCCGGGATAATCTTCTCATCGGCCGGGATGCTTGGGGTGCCAGCGAACAACGCGTTGATCGCCGAGAGCCTCCCAGCGGATC
>JABXKY010000020.1 GCA_013619005.1 Candidatus Bathyarchaeota archaeon
TTATACAAAGTTCTTGATTAACTCATTGATACTTTGAATATCATCGATAAGCCGACTCGTGGTTATGGTTTTGAAACTGAGATCCCCGTACATCTCAAGCGCGTTCTCATGGCGTTCCTTTGTGTCCGCGCAGGCGTCGGACATCACGAGTGGCAGATACTTTCGGAGGTAGGCGGAGTTGGCCGTGAAGAGGACGCATACACTGGTTTCAAGCCCAGCTATGAGGACAGTCTTGATGCCATGTGATTGAAGATGTTCATCTAGACCTGTCCCAATGAATGCGTCAAACGTCTGTTTCTCGATGATCTTCTCGCATTCATTAGGTTTAGCGAACTCGGTGAACTCGGTTCCCTCGGTACCTGCGATACATGGGATCTGCCCTCGTCCCTCGGGGCGATAGAAGAGCATCCAGTCGCTCCTGTCGGGCTGGAAAACGGACCTAACGTGGATGATGTTGTAGCCCTTCTCTCTGCTGATTGATAGGAGCTTTTCGACGTTTTCGGGGAAGGCTTTGAATGTTTGGTCACTGCTCATGGGTTCCCAGAAGTCTTTCTGTATGTCTATGAGCACCAGTGCTATCTGTTCGGGTTTCATTGTGTTTCCTCCAAGGGCGCGTTTGATGCGTGGAGGTGCTGGATGAGCCAGTCGTCATGCACCCTTCTGAGGACGAGGGTTCTTCTGCTCAAGTCCCCGTCCCTGATGTGGAAGGTAGCTATAGCTGCGTCGCCGAATCTCTGGACCTTGACATCCTCAACATCGAGCTTGATACCGTCAAGCCCCGCGGCACGTATCTTGGATATCACCTTGGCGAATGCTTCTCCTATCTCATCTTTCCCGTCGAGGAACGTGGCCCGATGGGCTATCGGGAAGAAGGACGTGGAGTCATCGGCGAAGCACATCATCATCCCGTCTAGGTCAAGTTTAGAGAATGCAGCGTTGAATCTGCTCAGGGTGCCCTGGATACCGTCCATGGTATCACGTGTTTTTCCGGGAATATAGAGTATGAGGTATCCATCACCAGTAATCATCCGTCACTGAAAGGTAACAGATTAATACCCAGTGCGTCAAACTCAATTCACACGCTGTGAAGCGTACTCCGGTGCCCGCGGTTTGGAGGAAAACATTGTGAAGTATATCTGGCACTGGGAGTGGAAGATGAATGACATGGAGCAGGAGAACCTCATCGGGGCCAGGTTCCAGGAGGAGCTTGAGAAGACACCAGAAAAGTTCCCCAAGATGCTGACCAAGACATGTTTCACTGGCAGGTGCAAGGGATTCAGGCTCATTGAAGCCGACACTGAGGAGCAGCTGAAGAACCTGGTTGCCATCTGGTGGCCGACAGAGGACTGGAAGCTGGAGCCTTTCCTTGACAACGACGAGGTCATGCAGAAGGTTTTCCAGGAGTACGTCCAGGAATAACCCTCTCCCCATTTTTTTCTGGGACAAGTATTTGAGTCAGGGCTCAGAATACTTGTGAAAGGAGTCCAGCGGTTTGAGCGGTTTCGTTGATAGGCTTAAGGAGTCAAGGTTACTCCTACCACCGCTGGCCGATTACACGGATTACCCGTACAGGCGGATACTGGCCGAGTTCGACCCGCCGTTCATGTGCACCGAGATGATTAGCCCCGAAGCTCTTGTCAGGGAGAATCAGCGCACCATGGAGATGGTGAAAATGGTGGAGGGAAATCACCTGAATGGCGTCCAACTGGTGGGGAGTGACGTGGAATCCATGCGAAATGGAGCGATTATGGTCGAGGCCATGGGGTACGACTATATCGATATCAACATGGGGTGTACAGTCAAAACGGTTACCCGAACAGGGGCTGGGCTCGCACTGATGAGCGATGAGGATAGAGCGGTTTCAGTGACCTCGGCGGTGGTTGATGCGGTGGATATTCCAGTCACATGCAAAATGCGCATGGGTTTGACATTGGAGACCAAAAACGCGGAATCCTTATCGCGTAAATTGGTTAATGAGGGCATCTCGGCAATCACAATCCATGGCAGGACCGGTGAGAAAAAGTTCGGTCTCGCCGTGGACCTTGATGGTATCAAGAAAGTTGTGGATAGCATCGATGTGCCCGTCATCGCCAATGGGGGTATCAACTCGGGGGATGAAGCCGTCAATCTACTGGATGCGACAAGGGCGACCGCTGTAATGCCCGGAAGGGGACTAATTGGCAATCCTTGGCTGGTGAACGGGATCAGGTCCTCCCTGAATGGTACAAAAAGTCCCAGTCCTGGTCTTGATGAGAAGAAGGAGGTCGTCATGAGGCACCTGAGTTATCTCTGCGATTTTTACGGGGAGAGAACCGGCGTCATCCTGATGAGGCGATTGCTTGGTAAATATTTCTCTGGGTGCAGGAACGCTGGCCAGTTTAAACTGGATGGGCAGAAAACGGGCACCAT
>JABXKY010000181.1 GCA_013619005.1 Candidatus Bathyarchaeota archaeon
CTAATGTCATCCAAGAAGACGAAGGACGAGATCATCTCGTTCTTCGAGAACCTATTCAGCAGACGTTTCTCCGAGGCCGAGAAGACCCTGACCTCTGTCAGGGAGAAGGACCTCGGCAACGCCGAGTTCAAGGAGGGATACCTGAACGCCCTGGCGGGGCTCCTGGTCTCATACCGCTCGGGAGATGAACGCGACTTCATGAACAAGGCTGAAACCAGCACAAAATCCATGAACAGCTACAAGAAGCAGTTCAGAGACTTCGTGAAGGACGGGATCCACTCCCAGTTCGACATCGGCTACTTCATGGCCTGGTCGGACCTCATGCAGTACCGCGTGGACACGAAGAAAAAGAGCTAGTGAAATATTATCGTGTTGAGAAAGACCCAGATCATAATCCAGCTGAAAAAGAACGCCCCGACACCTATCTTCAGGGCCCTCGCGTTGTCGATTTTGAAGACCCTTGCCATGATCTCTGAGGTCACCACGTAGACTATCGCCCCGAACATGAAGACCGTCTGTCCGTCAGTCTTCAGATAGAGCTGCAGTACGATCGTCAGACAGGCCGTGCCCCAGGCTGCCGCAATCTTCAGCCACCATATCTTCTCAGCGGGCGTCATATTCCATTTCTCCATGGAGTACATCTCATAATCAAGGGTACAATATATAAGTGATTATCCAGCGGGATAAAATTAGCTCATTTCCAGTAATACGGTGTGAAACGCAGTGTTTTCACGATCATTTCCTGCCTGAATGTTGTTCGCAAACATGCCTTCTAATATGGCTTGTTCAATCATTTACGCATTTTTTTCGGATGTTTTTTTGACGATTTCACTTTGATTAATGGATTTCAGGTAGCTATCAGTAATAAAACAATAGCATTCATAATCCCTTTATTAGTTCCATATAACACGTATTTTGATTCCGGAGGAAAGACACTCACATGCCTCAGCGTGCTCCCTTAGGCTTTAAAAGGAAGATCTGTTTCAGCATTCTACTTCTAGCCCTCATCATGACCCTAACTCCTGTAGTTGGCGTCTTAGCCGTGAATGATTGGCAGGAGGACGATGAAGCCACGCGGACCAGCATCATATCGAAGCCCGTTGACCCCGTTTTCATCAACGTTCCAGGGGCCGTAGATGTCTATGGTCAGCCTGAATACCGGGAGAATATATCGATACCTGTGCCCCTAGGTGAAAGCTGGAATATAATATACAACCTTGAGCAGGGGAAGCGATATCATGTCTTCCTCGTCGGGGACTGGGTTAGCAATAATACAAATCCCAGGACTGACTATGATATACTGACTGTTTATCCCGACGAAGACGTTCCTCCCAGGTGGAACACGGAGTCAGCCGGGCTCCCAGAGCAGGTGGCCTTCGACGACTACCATCACTACTTCGTCCCCCCCGAGAACGGGGACTACCAGTTTGAGATCATCAACGACGAAAGGGACAGCGTAGACACCGAGCCAGCGATATTCATGGTAATAGAGAACATCGATCTGAACAAGGTGTACAGTAGGTACCTGAAGGGCAGGTCGCCTTCTGGAGGCGGAGTATACGAGGAAGTGGAGCAGACAAGCTGGGCTTACGAGTTCAGTTCTAAAACCTCCAAGATCAGAGTCTTCGTGGATGTGCCGGACTGGGACCATGAGCCCGAGCGGGGCGACCTAGACATGTACGAGGTGCGGCTTTACGCCATGGCCAACCCTGAGGCAGGTGTCGGTAACTCCGTCGACGGCATCGGCGTACCAAGCGGCAACTTGTTTGACAACTTCGCAGGCGACTACGGGGGGTATAACACCTCATCGAACGGCGATCGCAACGTTGATGCCATGGCTAGCTGCGAGTATCCCGGTGCTGACATGTCGTTAACCTACGACACACCTAATGGAGTAAATGGTACGAACGACATCTACTATTTCCTCGTTCTCATCGCCGAGCATGGCGAAGGGATCGTAAACTTCTATGTTCAAACAGATTTCTCATCTCCAAACATTACACTGGTAAACCCACCATCCATTGGTTATGCAGGAGAGAAGACTCGTGTGACCGCTGAAATAGAAGAGGAATTTGGAATTGACAGAGTATGGATGGAGTACGTCATTGACGGAGAGACATTCCCTGAGGTCGGATTATCGAAGAATGGCGAGCTCTGGATAGGCGATCTCCCCGAGTTTACTGTATTAGATTTTGTGAATTACACCGTTTACGCGGAAGACGAGTTTGACAACGTAGGCGCGATCGAGTCAAGCTTCCTCGTCAAAGAGCGTGTGACGATCCAGTGCAGCCTCGTTGACTCTACCCTGCGGACGGGACAGTCTGCTGAGCTCATGGGGACCTCATCACTAGATTCGGGGGTCATCGAGCTGGTGTTCAGTCACGGAGATTTCCTCGAGAGCGTCAATAT
>JABXKY010000214.1 GCA_013619005.1 Candidatus Bathyarchaeota archaeon
CGCCACCCACGCCATTGGGGACCTTGCCATCGAGTACTCACTCGACGCAATCCAAGAAGCTCTAAGGCTGAACCCCAGGAAGGATCACAGGCACAGGATTGAGCACTGTGAACTGACCAGCGCCCAGCAGATCGAGCGCATCAGGGACCTCGGGGTGATCCCGGACATGCAGCCAAACTTCATCGGCGAGTGGAGTGGCCCCGGCAGCATGTACAGGCAGAGGCTCGGTGAGAGAAGGGACAGGATGAGTAACCAGTACCGGGCTATGCTCGATGAGGGCATCAGGGTCGCTTTCGGCAGCGACGGGATGCCCTTCAACCCGATCTACGGGATTTGGAGCGCCGTGAACCACCCTATAAGGGAGAACAGGATCACCCTTGAGGAAGCTATTATGTGTTACACTCTGAATGCTGCGTACTCGGGGTTCTGGGAAGATGTAACTGGGAGCCTTGAATCAGGCAAGCTCGCTGATGTAGCGGTCTTCAACGGTGACCTGACCGAGGTTCCATCGGGGGAGATCCGAGACGCCGAGTGTTTCATGACCTTGGTCAACGGCAAGATCCTTTACCACGCCGAACACTAAGATATTACGCCGTCCCTTTTTCAATATCCGTCGACCTCGTGTGGATTCCTTTTCCCCTGTGAACAAGGGTAAAAAGTACAATCATGGTAAACAGTATCGAAATAGTCATTATTCTGCACCAGTGTTACCATTCAAATTCAGGTAGGAAACAGAATTGGCCAAACAAGCGCGCGCGGCCCATGCTGATATAGTCCAATTTTTTATCAGTAATCCGTGTTATTCTTCAAGCCTTCAATAAATTTGGAATGCTCCCAAAATACAAGGAAAGAAAATAGTGGTTACTCGACTTTAACGCCGAACTGGAGCACCGCGACAGCGAGGAAGTACACCACGATGCAGGCCATGAATACGTTGTACACCCCAAATGTGTCAGCGATGAAAGCCGCTATCATCGGAGCTATGGCCCCCATGACGCTCCCAGGCAGGAAGAAGAGGGCAAAGCCCAGTCCCCGTTGACCGCTCGGTGACAGCTTTGCCATAATCGCCGAGGTAGACGCCATGCTCAGGAAAGTGAACAACCCTGAAGCGATGTAGAACACGATGAACGTGTTATTCCCAGGAAGTAGGTAGGCGAGCGCATAGCATATGTATGCAGCAAAGAGGGTCCAGACAGTCCACTTCTTCTCGCCGTACCTGGTGGCCAGTAGGCCTCCGACGGGTGCGGCAAAGAGCCCCATCAATGTGTTGGACCCCGTGATGATTCCCCTGAACGCGAGGTCCCAGCCCTTGGAATCGGCTAGCCACACGTTCATGAACGCGCTGTTCATGCTGATTCCCATGCTCCTAACGGCAATGAATGCCAAGAACATGACCATTCCCCTTGTGAGGAGTTTTGTCGACTGTCCATTGCTTTCCTCATTGGATGTGGTACTGATATCCTCACTAGGTATGTACTTAATGAACTGAACCGCAACCGCACCCAGAATTAATGGGGCAATCCAGAAAAGGTATACCTGCCTCCAGTTGAAAGCGAGGGCCCCAATAAGCAGGGTCAGGCTCATTGGCCCGAGGGTCATTCCCAGAGTTCCACCTGCCCCGTGGACTCCAAGTGCCTTGGGCCTGTCCTCTGGCTTGAACAGGAACGTTGTGAAGCTGTACGAAGCCGGGTGGTAGATAGTGGTGTTGACGATAAGGAGGCTCAATCCTAAAATCAGAGTGAACGGGCTTGTCGCTGAAAAAGCTAACACTGCGCCAGTTATCGCCACCGCGATGCTCATGAGGATCATCTTCTTTGCGCCGATCCTGTCCGCCAATAGGCCGATCGGGATGCTGAGCAGGGCCGAGCAGAGACTCGGGATGCTGGCTATGAGTCCCAGGTCCTGGTTTGTTAAACCGAACTCGGTGATGAACTCGGGGTAAAGTGTAGGCGCGATCCCTGCGAATACGTGGGTGAGGGTGTGTGTGAAAGCCATAACGATTAGTCCATAGCTGAGCCAACCCCAGCGACCGTTTTCCTGAGACAAAAATTGTTCCGCCTAATGATACAGGTATGCCCTGCCTCACCGTATTTAAACTCCGCCTTACGAAATTTTATACCAAACCATCCCAGTGAATACCGTATGATTACTAGGGACGAATCCATTGAGCTCGTAAAGATGAACGTCAAGAATAAGAACCTCGTCAACCACATGATCGGGGTTGGAGCCATCATGAAGGGGCTCGCCGAGCATTTTGGCGAGGACCCCCACCTCTGGGAGGCCGTGGGTATCCTTCACGATATTGACTACGAGACATTCGGCGAGGACTTCGCCAACCATGGGGCTAAATCAGCCGAGATGGTGAAGGACTTGCTGCCAGATGATGCGATCAAGGCAATCAGAAGTCATAATCCATTAACTGGGTACAACCCCGAGTCGAAGTTTGATATCTCTTTGCTGGCTGCCGATGCGATCTCTGGGCTTATCGTCGCCAACGCGCTTGTGCGCCCCAACAGGATGAAGGGCATGAAGGCCAAGAGCATCAAGAAACGGATGAAGGACAAGTCCTTCGCCCGGCAGATTAACCGGGAGAACGTGATGATGTGCGAGGATATAGGCATACAGTTCAGTGAGTTCGCTACAATAGCGATCAAGGCCATGGAGAGTGTGGCAGACCAGATAGGGTTGGGCAACTAATGGTAGATCCAGAAAGACAGAGGCATCGAGTGACGAGGATCATTGCGGCGTCAAGGTTCCCGTTCCTCGACCAGGAAGAGGACAGCTGGCCACCCAGCTACCAGACAATCGTCAACGACGAGCAGAACAGGTTCGGCATCAAGGGTTCCAACGATATAGGCATTATCTACCCCAGCATCGTCATCCTCAGAGGAGACGGGGGCGTGCAGGAGCTAGGTATGGTGGAGCCTGCCGGGAACGTCAACCAGGAGCGTGCCAAGGTATGGCAGTTCCTAAGCGACTCTACGAGCGTCGGCAGGACCCACAAGAAGCTGTTCGTATACGTGCCCCACGGGTACGAGGATGAGGGCCTCAAGGTCCTTGAGGACAACGACATCGAGTATGATGGGCTGCGAGGATACGGCGTCGTCGATGGTAACCTGAAGATCTACCCTATCAAGACCCACGACAGTCCCCACGACCATCGTTAAAATATTCCATAAACTTTTCTAATGAATCCTAGTTTTTCACCAACTTGTCATCAGAAATCGATTAAAAGAGGATAAAACTCCCAAACACCCTATATCAAGAGACATCCCTGAATTAGACATAGCCATGACATACGATATAATCATCAAGAACGGTAAGCTCGTGGACGGAACGGGCAGCCCATGGAGAAATGCGGACATTGGGATCAGCGGCGACAGCATCGCAAGCATAGGCTCTATCCCTGACTCTGAGGGGGAACGGGTAATCGATGCGGGCGGGCTCGTTGTCTCGCCTGGATGGATTGATGTTCACGTCCACGCGGACCACACCGTCCTGGGTAACCCTGGCTGCCTCAGCTACGCCCACCAGGGAATCACCACGGTCACCATGGGCAACTGCGGCCTCAGCATGTACCCGTTTACTCCGGAACACAAGGACGACCTCATCCAGTATATGCTCCCTTTCACCTCTGGAATCAGTCTCGACTGGGACTGGGTGAGTATGGATGATTTCCTCGGCAGGGTGAAGGAGATGGGGGTAAGCCTCAACATGGTGCCTTTCATCGGTCATGGCAGCATCAGGATAGGTGTCATGGGGTTCGATGATAGGAGACCAACAGTCGAGGAACTTGAAACGATGAGAGGTATGTTGGACGAGGCCATGAAAAATGGTGCCCACGGCATGTCCACCGGATTAGGGTATCCTCCAGGATTGTACACCGAGGAAATCGAGTTACAGACCATGTGCGAGGTCATCAAGCGTCACGGTGGACTTTACTCGACCCATATGAGGTCAGATGAGACAAACCTCAAGGACACTATCAAACTGGGCCATGACACAGGTGTTCCGATGCAGATATCTCACCTTGGAAGCAGTTGCGGTAGCAAGAGGAGCCTCGACGGTAGGCACGGCGAGACCACGCTGCGACTGATAGACGAGGCGAGGGCAAAGGGACTGGACATCACAGCTGACATCTACTCGTACAACGCAGGCTCGTCACTGCTCTCCCAAGTAATCCCCGCGTGGCTCCATGTCGGAGGCGTTAATACCATGCTTGAGCGACTCGCGGACCCCAAGGTGAGGGAGCGGTTATCCAAGGAGTACGCGGCTTCCGGTAGGGACTGGGACAAGGTGATTGTAAGCTTCGTGAAATCAGAGGGCAACAAGGCCGTTGAGGGTCTTAGCCTCCTCAGGATCGCCGAGGGGCGGTCTCAGAGCATGGTCGACACTGTTTGCAGTCTACTGATCGATGAGAGGGCAGAGGCTATGAACGTCACGTTCTGGGGCAACGAGGAAGACGTGACAACCATGGTCAAACACCCCGCCGTGATGCCTTGCAGCGACGGTTGGATGCACGCGCCTTTCGGTCCATTAGGAGCCGGAAAACCACATCCCAGGTGCTACGGGGCTTTCCCGAGGTACATCAGGAGGTACGTGAACGAGGAGCGGGTATTGACCTTGGAGGACGCCATAAGGAGGATGACTTCCATGCCTGCCTCGAGGATGGGGTTACAGGACCGGGGGATAATTCGGGAGGGAATGAAGGCCGATGTAACTGTCTTCGACCCAAACAGAATCAAAGATCTGGCTACATTCGAGAAGCCTCACGTCTACCCCGAGGGAGTAGAGTACGTTATAGTTAACGGCGCCCTGACTGTTGAGGGAAATGAGCACACTGGGGCGTTAAACGGGGAAATATTGAAGAAATGACTGCCTCAGGGGAAGTATCTCTAGATTTCTTGGGCACAGGCGGAGGCAGGTTCGTCATGACCTCCCAGCGGAGGCGGACAGCCGGAATCAGGTTGACCCAGGGGGATACTCGTGTTCACCTCGATCCTGGTCCGGGTGCCCTTGTTTTCAGTAACTGGGCTGGGTTGAGTCCCCGAGAACTAAATGGACTGATAATCACTCACTGTCACCCTGATCACTACACTGACGCCGAGGTTTTCATCGAGGCCATGACTGACGGTACACGCGCAAAACAGGGGGTCCTCGCTGGGACAAAGAGCGTGCTCAGAGGGGCTGACGGCATCGGGCCGTGTATAAGTGGATATCATCAGGGTCTCTTGAGGGATCTTATTGAGATGTACGAGGGTACCAGGTTCTCTGTGGGGGACTTGGATTTCACGGCTACGGAGGCTAGACACTCTGACCCGTACTCTGTTGGGCTCAGGGTATCGTCAAGCCAGGGGGGCATAGGCTACACAAGCGATACGGGCTCCTTCCCGGGCTTGGCTGACAGTTACACGGGCTTGAGGCTGCTTGTACTTTGTACTATGTGGCCTAGGGGGAACCCCATCAATATTCACCTGAACACCGATGAGGCGTTGAGGGTCTTGGAGGAATCCAGGCCCAAGGCGTGTATCCTGACGCATTTCGGGATGCGGATGCTTAACGCAGGTCCTGAGGGAGAGGCCGCGTACCTGCAGAAGGAGACAGGTATTCCTGTCGTTGCGGCCAGGGACGGTATGAAAGCCCATATCTCAGATGTCATTACATTACAGGGTCCGCGGAAAACGGACGAGCCAATGACCATCGATGTCTGATCTGCTTATCCTGTCCCTTAGTATCGGTCTGGACTACTGAAAATATATATTGAAGCCCCCGTAATGGTATTCTAGTCTGAAGTGAGGATTATGGGGTATAGTTTTGTTGGTCCCCTGGGGACCATCTAGGAAGAACCCGTACAACACCAGAAGTCAGACCGCAGCGGACAACCTTTTAAAGAAACAACCTAACCTGAGTAGCCATAAAATGGCTCAGGGTCCGCGATACAAGCCAGGAGACTATGAACAATGAAAGTGCTACCGAGAAAGATCAATTTCCTCGAGATGGAGGAGAAATGGCAGAGGATATGGGAAGAGGAAGAGATACACAAGTATGACTGGGATGACAGGGATCGCCCCGTCTATAGCATTGATACTCCTCCACCGTATCCTAGCGGCGACTTCCACATGGGTAACTTTTTGAACTGGACGTACTTCGATGTGCGGGCCAGGTACAAGAGAATGACGGGCCACAACGTGCTGTTCCCACAGGGGTGGGACTGCCACGGGCTGCCAACTGAGGTAGCCGTCGAGAAGGCCAAGGGCATCAGGAAGAGCGATGTTCCTCCTGATGTTTTCAGGAAGATGTGCGAGGAATGGATCGAGCAGTACATTGGTATAATGAAGACCGCGGTTATTCGACTAGGGTGCAGTGTTGACTGGAGGTCGGAGTACAGGACTATGGACTCCGAGTACATGAGGAAGATTCAGCTGAGCTTCCTCATGCTTTACGAGAAGGATTTCATCTACAAGGGCACCCACCCGATTAACTGGTGCCCGCGTTGTGAGACGGCTATCGCAGACGCGGAGGTCGAGCACAACAACAAGAACGGGTGGCTCTACACCATCCCATTCGAGACCGAGACAGGGGAGGTGCTCATCTCGACCACGAGGCCGGTGTACCTACCTGCATGTGTAGCTCTCGGAGTTAACCCTGATGATGAGAGGTACAAGCATCTCATCGGCGGCAAGGCAAAGGTGCCCGTCGCGGGGCACGAGGTGCCCATCATCGCCAATGTGGAGGTTGACCCCGAGTTCGGCACGGGCGCCATGATGATCTGTACCTACGGGGACAAGGCGGACGTAGTGGCAGTGGCGCGGTACAAGCTCCCGGTCATTAATCTTCTTGACGCCAAGGGCCACCTGACGGAGGCTGGCGGAAAATACGCTGGAATGTACGTGGCCAAGGCCCAGAAGGAGATAGTCAAGGATCTACGCGAGGCCGGACTAATCCGGGAGGAGAAGCAGCTCAACCAGGAGGTGGGGCTGTGCTGGAGGTGTAGTACTGCGATAGAGATTGTGGCTGCCCAGCAGTGGTTCTTCAGGACCATCAGCCTGACCGAGAGGGTGGTGAAGACCGCCCACGAGATCACGTGGTACCCCGACTGGATGCGCCAGAGGCTCCTTGACTGGGCAACTGGCCTAGACTGGGACTGGGTTCTGTCAAGGCAGAGGGTGTTCGCGACCCCTGTTCCGGTTTGGTACTGCAAGGACTGTGGTAAGCTTAGGCTGGCTAAACCAGAGGAGTTGCCGGTTGACCCGAGAGTAGTTTCGATCAATGACACCTGTGAGTGCGGCGGCAACGAGTTCGTGCCAGACGGTGATGTCATGGACACATGGTTCGACAGCAGCATGACCTGCGCAATCCACGCGGGTTGGCCGGATAAGGAGGGTTGGGAGCGTCAGTTCCCCGCCACGGTTCATCCTAGTGGCCAGGACATCATCAGGACGTGGGCTTACTACCTCATGGTGAGGGGCCTCGCGCTGTTCGATTCCACTCCCTACGAGAGCGTGCTCATCAATGGCATGGTTCTCGGGGGCGACGGTAGGAAG
>JABXKY010000213.1 GCA_013619005.1 Candidatus Bathyarchaeota archaeon
CGTCATTTATGATGAGGCCTGCATCTATGATGCCCCTCGGGGTAACGAGTTTAGCGTTTTTTACTACGAGATCAACAGTCATGACTTAACGTGAACAAAAAGTGTTCAACATTTAAGAAATATACGAACGGAAAACTGGTGATTAAATGAAAACAAAATGATCAATCCAGCCCCGCCCATCTACTCGAGGAGCTCGTAGTCTAGTCCTTCTCCTTTCTGCACCAGTCCCTCGTCGATGAGCTCCAGCAGTACTGGGGTTGATGATTAGGGCACCTGGCTGGGTACTGAACTACAGCATGAGCTACAAGCGGGCCAAGAACCAGTTTAAACAACAACTCATAGAACACGGAATCCCCAGGGGAGAAGCCGAGGACCTAGCCGAGCTGTTCCCCTTCAAGATGAGTGACATCATCGAGACTGCGAGAAACATCAATTAACACCTTTTTTGACTAGTTTTTACAATTATTCAGGTAGGCTAAATGGGCTTGTCGCCGCCCCCAGGTTCATTTGTGATAAAAGTTAACTCAGTGGTCGCCCACATGGTTTCTTGATTGAATTGGAGAAGCTCATCATAACCGCGGCGGTGACGGGAGGGGAATACGTGTCCAAGGCCACCACTCCATACGTCCCCAGTACCGTGGACGAGATAGTGGCCGAGGTCGTGGCGTGTGTGGAGGCAGGCGCAAGCATGGTCCACCTCCACGCCAAGAACCCGGTGACAGGTGAGGCCTACAGCGGGGACCCTAACCCATTGATGACGGACTATGTCGAGAGAATCCGTGAGGAAGTGGACGTTGTCATCAACCTCACCACCGGCGGCGGTAGGGTCGGGAACCCCCCCGAGGTCTGGGACAGGCTCGTTGAGGACAGGTGCCTGTTAGGATCAGAGATGATGAGCCTCAACATGGGCACCATGAACAGGTGGGCGGAGCACCCCACGGGCGAGATATTCCTGAACACCGTCAAGATGCTGGAGCGGTGGTGCGGGTACATGGTGAAGCAGGGCGTCAAGCCCGAGCACGAGGTCTACGACACCGGCATGATAAACATCTGCAAGCAGATCGCCCAGAAGGGGATAGTGCCCGAGCCGTTGCACGTCCAGTTCGTCATGGTTGGACGCACGGGGTTCCTGCCAACCCCGAGGATGCTCCAGTACAGCGTGGACCTGCTGCCAAAGGACTGGACCTGGAGCGTATGCGCCCTTGGTCGAAACCAGATACCCATGTCGGCAATAGCCATCGTTATGGGCGGCCACGTGAGGGTGGGCTTCGAGGACAACGTGTTCCTCCGCAGGGGTGAGCTGGCCAAGAGCAACGCAGACCTGGTGAGGAAGGCAGCGAACATCGCGAGGGAGCTGGAAAGACCCATTGCGTCCCCGGATGAGGCACGTTTGATTCTTGGGTTAAATTAACCCATCATTTAATCAACTCATCTCTGCCTCTTCATACTAGAATGGTTATCTCGAAGGTTTGTGTCGTAGGCTCAGGGTTTCTAGGAACCCAGATAGGCGTCCTCAGTGCAAGAAGCGGCTACACGGTTTCTATGCAGGATGTCTCCAGCGATGCGTTGAGTGGTTCAGAGAAAGCGGTCGATGGGTATATTCAGGAATGGATAGCCGCAGGTGACATAACTGAACCCGATGGGGATGATATCAAGCAACGGATGTCCTACACGGTTGACTTAACGGAGGCGGTTCAGGGGGCAGGAATGGTTATTGAGGCAGTTGTCGAGCGGCTTGACGTGAAACGTGAGGTTTTCAAGAAACTGGACGTTTTATGCGACCCAGGTGTGGTGCTTGCCACCAACAGTAGCAGCATAAAGGTCTCCCTCATCGAGGGAGCAACGCGTCACCCCGAGAGGGTGTTGAACATGCACTTTTACGGGCAGCCATGGAGGAGAAGGATACTTGAACTCATGAGGGGAACAAAAACCACCGATGAAGCCCTGGAAGTCGCCAAGGTCTTCAGCTACAGCATAGGCGTCAAACCCCTGATCGTGTTGAAGGAAAGCACCGGCTTCATATTCAACAGGGTCTGGAGGGCAATAAAGAAAGAGAGCCTTACGGTGGTGGATGAGGGCGTGGCCTCGTTCGAGGATGTGGACCGCGCGTGGATGAGCCTTTACGATACGGACATGGGACCCTTCGGCCTGATGGACCGGGTTGGACTGGACGTGGTACGGGATATAGAGATGGTTTACTACCGAGAATCAGGGGACCCAAAGGACAAGCCCCCGAGGATACTGCTGAACAGGATCAGCAGGGGTGAACTGGGGGTAAAGACGGGAAAAGGCTTCTACACCTACCCGAACCCGGAGTACACGGTGCCGGGGTGGCTGTACGGAGAATAAAACACTAGGTCATAGAAACTGGGTCAGCGATCCATGCCCGCGACTAGGTTAAATA
>JABXKY010000317.1 GCA_013619005.1 Candidatus Bathyarchaeota archaeon
ACAGGCTTGACGGTAACGGTCAACAATGTAGCTCCGGCGGTGGATGCCGGTGCGGATCAGACGGTTAACGAAGCTGACCTGGTGAGCTTCAGCGGTTCCTTCGCTGATCCCGGTTTGGCGGATACTCACACGATCGACTGGGACTTCGGCGACGGCTCAACGGCCGGCGGGACGCTGACGCCGACTCATGCCTATGCTGACAACGGCACCTATACAGTCACCCTGACGGTGACTGACGACGATGGCGGTGTCGGTGTACGGGATATCTGGAGGAAACTCAAGCTAAGCAGCCCCAGCCTCGCACAGTACCACGTCAACAAGCTACTTGACATGCGCCTTATCACTGCTGATATATCAGGTAAATACATCATCAACTCCAAGGAGACCGTTGAAGCCCTACGCAACTTTTTGATGCTCAGAGGCATGATAATTCCAAGACTCACAATATACGCCGCACTCCTCTTAGGCATCCTCACCAGCTACCTCATGTACTATCCTTGGACAGGTGACTTCCGTGACCTCACCGTAATATCCATTGGATTCATCAGCGTTTCCAGCTTCATCTACGAGGCCCTCAAACAATACCGCGGACTCTGGGTGCTGAAATCAGAAACATAACAATCCAAATTTTTTTATTCTATATTCCATCTTTGTCACTGGGACAAGAAATGGGTGAATACATTCCCAACTGAAACTGATTCTTCCCTCCACAAACTGTACACAGAACTTTCATGGGTCTATGACCTGATCTATCTTCGCATCTTCAATTATGAAGCGCAGTACAAGCTCATCGAGAGCTCACTCCAGAAAAAAGATGTTGAAACCATCCTGGAGGTAGGCTGCGGATCGGGACACCTCATGACGATACTTGAGGAGAAAGGATACAAAGTAACCGGGCTCGACCTGAGCCAGCAGATGCTGGAAATAGCCAGAAACAACGTCAAAGGTGAACTCATCAAACAGGATATGAGAAACATCAAAACTGAAAGCCTGTTTGATGCAATAGTCTGCCTTGGCAGAGCCTTCACGTATATGACTACAAACGAAGACGTAAGAGAAGCGCTGAGAAGCTTCTATAATAACCTTAAAACGGGTGGCATTCTGCTTTTCGACAACTTCGAGGAGAGGATGTTCCACCCCATGGGGCACTCCGAGTGGCAGGAAAACGTCCACGAATTCGATGACGTGCGGATCATAAGGAGATACCGGAACCGAGACTACGACCCAGACTACCTAACATGGCATGTGGACTGGGAGTATATAATCGAGAAAGACGAAAAAAGGCAATTTATCGAGGACCACTCAGTTCTTCGTCAGTTCCGATGGCATGAAATGGAACAGGGACTTATTGACACCGGGTTCAAAAACCCAAGGATAATCGATGAACCCAGCTTCACAGTGATAGCAGAGAAAAGGGATTAATCGAGGACAGTTAACCCGATTAGACTGTCTCCCTGGTTGACGGCGTAGAAGGTCCGGAGGAAGGTCACCTTGGCATCCTCTGGAGCAACATAGGTCTCCAAGACGTTCCCGAACAGGTCTGTCATCTCCCCTACTTTATCACCTTTTTTTACCCGTGAGCCTAGCTCAGCGAATCCATGCCAGATGCCACCATACTCAGACTTGAACCTGTAACCCTTCGGATTTACCACTGGTTTCGCGAGAACTGGTTCCCCGGGGAGTATTTTGAAGTATTTCAGTATATTCAGGATGCCCTCATAGTGGAACACAATATGCTCCTCCCTAACCGGGTAGGGTGTACCCGCCTCGGATGTCACACATGGGATACCGTACTCCTTCTGAGCAGTCATCGTTAAACCGCTGACCCTCTCAGGTAGCTGGGAGATATACTCAGTGGGGAAACATGACGCCATATCAACAGCAGCCTTCTCCACCTCCTCTCCTCCACCTCGCCCCGCAATGACCATACTATCGATATCCTCACCGATGTCCCCACCATGGAGATCTGCAAGGGCATCACATTTTGACACTAGTTCATTGAAAACCACGTAGGCTGTCCTCTGGCTTAGAGTTCCATCGGCGGTTCCGGGGAACTGCCTGTTCTGGTTTAACTGATCAATGGGACTTAGGAAGGCTGACCTGTGCTCAAAATGGGGCCCATTCAGCACTGTGACCGCGATTATAGATCCTGTCATCTTCGCTGGGTCCAGTTCTTTGACTGCTCTAATCAAGCCCTCAATGCTGGCATACTCTGTACCATGTGTACCTCCAAGGAAACAGACCTTTTTTCCTGGTTTTGCTCCACTGATTACAACCACTGGAATCCTGTAGGTGTTAACGGAGGTTCTGCCCACCTCAACGAAACCGTATGTTTTCTCTCCCTGCTTGGCTAACGCCTCTTCGATGTTCATAGAATCACATATCTCACTCCTGTCTCTTATA
>JABXKY010000090.1 GCA_013619005.1 Candidatus Bathyarchaeota archaeon
CGACCTCCTCAAGGGAGGGGTCACAGCCAGCAATGCCACGGTTTGCATGCAGCATAACCTCAGCGAAGCCATGGGTGAGCTGGCCCGGTACCACGACTGGGCAGAGAAGAAGAAGGACATGACCCTCATAGTGAAGACATCAGAGGACATAGTCAAGGCCAAGAAGGAGGGAAAGACGGGGATCATCTTGGGTCCCCAGGACAGCCAGTTCCTTGAGGGAAAGACCAGGTTCCTGGAAATTGCCCACATGATGGGCGTGAGGATTATCCAGCTGAGTTACAGCTGGAGGAACTTCGCGGCCGACGGCTGCTGGGAGCCGAGGGACGGGGGACTCAGTAAGTACGGGTTCGAGTTGGTGGACGCCATGAACAAGAAAGGGGTGCTCATCGACCTGAGCCACGTCGGGGACAACAGCACGATGGATGCCATCGATAGCAGCAAGGCGCCCGTGAGCTTCACCCACGTATGCCCGAGGAAGATCACCCCCACGAGTCACAGCAAGTACGCTGAATGGGCGGGCGGCGATCACTTCATCAAACTAGCGCTGGGAAGGGGTAGGACGGATGAGGCTCTGCAGGCGTGCGCCGAGAAGAGTGGGATCGTGGGCGTGACGCCGTTCTTCGCCAAGAAAGCGGGCCCGTCCACATACACCGATGACCTCATGGACCACATCGACTACTGCGTCGACCTCGTGGGGGTTGACAGCGTGGCCTATGGAAGCGACCTGGACTACAGGAACAGCGTCACCAGAGCCGCGTTCATCAACAGGTACCCCGAGAGAATCGATGTGTCATACCACACAGCAATGCCCAAGGAGTGGGGATACGGCTGGCTGGAGCATACACCGAACCTCACCAAGGGACTTGTTGCCCGAGGGTACAGCGACGCCGAGGCAAAGAAGATACTGGGCGAGAACTGGGTCAAGCTTTTCAAGCGGGTCTGGGGCAAGTAGCCCCCTTGCTCATTTTTTTATAGTATTACCGTCTTGATTCTAGGGATTGTTATGGGTAGAAGCTATCTAGACCTTAGTAAGGACGAGAAGGAGCACGCCCTCGCCCTTCACAAGGAGAGCATTGTCATTGACAGCAGCATAGTCAGCGTCATCGAGTACGTCACAGAGGACATGTGGCTGGACGACGTCATCAAGGGAGGACTGACCGCCAGCAACCTCACGGTGGGAATGCAGCGTAGGTTCACCGAGGCCCTCCAGCAGATCATCGAGCACAACCACTGGGCCAAGAAGAACGAAGACAGGGTCCTGGTTGTCAAGAAGGCAAGCGACATCGAGAAGGCAAAGAAGGAGGGCAAGCACGGTATCATGTACGGGCCCCAGGACAGCATGTTCCTTGAGAGGGACGTCAACCTCCTCGACGTGGCCTATGACCACGGCCTGAGGGCCATGCAGCTCACCTACAACTGGAAGAACGAGGTAGGCGATGGGTGCAGGGAGAAAAAGGACAGCGGCCTTTCATGGTTCGGCGAGGCCGTCGTCGAGAGGATGAACAAGCTGGGGATACTCATCGACCTCAGCCACACAGGTGACCAGACGTGCTGGGACGCCATCGAGCAGAGCAAGGACCCGGTCAGCTTCACACACATCATCCCGAGGCGGAGCGCACCCGAGAAGGTAGGCGGCTATGCCGAGTGGGCCAACAGGGCGACGAGCCTCTGGGGCGACTTCGTGGGTTACAGCAAGCAGAGGGGCAAGCCCGATGACATGATGCAGGCGTGCGCCGAGAAGGGAGGAGTCATCGGTGTGACACCGTTCTTCGCCAAGAAGGCGGGGCCCAGCAACCTCACTGACGACCTCATGGACCAGCTGGACGAGACCGTGGACATCGTAGGGGTCGACAATACGGGATTCGGCAGCGACCTTGAGTTCCCCAACACGGTGATGCGCGCGGCGTTCATCTACAAGAACCCGGACAGGATCGACGTGGATTACTTCACACCCATGGACAAGGAGTGGGGCTACGGCTTCATGGAGCACATGCCCAACTTCACCATGGGACTGGTGGCCAGGGGCTATAGTGACCAGGAGATAAAGAAGATCCTGGGTCTGAACTTCCTCAAACTCTTCAAAAGGGTCTGGGGAGCCTAACTACTAAACCTGTAACAAACCTCTCTTTTTTCACTGAACACTCACCCTTTCAACTTGTAGTATTCACTTCAGGTTGAGTTGGTCAACTACCCGTTATCTGAAAAACTCTTTGAGGATGACGAAGCCCTTCCGGGTCAGTGGATTATTGTATATGATTTCATCGATTTCAAACCAAACCCAAACTTCTGGATAAACCTGAAAAGGATAAGCAGCTCGGAAGGAGGAGGATTGATCGAATACAGCGTCTACCAGTCAGGAACATGGAAGGAGACACGGGCTGTTAGAGCCCTCGTAAAT
>JABXKY010000352.1 GCA_013619005.1 Candidatus Bathyarchaeota archaeon
CGGGCAAGACCAACGAAGTGGGCTCGACCTTTGAGGAGTTGAAGATAATCATCGACAACGTCTCAACTAAACGTATAGGCGTGTGCTTCGATACGTGCCATGCATTCGCCCGGGGCTATGATGTATCCACGCAGAATGGAGTCGACACCATCATACGGGATATCGAGCATACAATTGGCTTCGATCGGGTCCAGCTTGTCCACCTGAATGACAGCAAGGGGGAGCTAGGGTCAAGGCTTGACAGGCACAACCACATCGGGGTTGGGTTTATCGGTGAGGAAGGTTTCAGACGGTTCCTCAAGAGCAGGTTCAACACCAAGCCATTGATCCTTGAGACGCCCGTCGATGATTTCAGGTCCGACATTGACAACTTGGAGAAGGTCAGGGAGCTGACGGCCTAGATGTGGGCGAAAAGTGTTGACTGGTAGCTTGGCGCTGTGGACTCGCCTAGGATGATTCGCAGAGCAGTTTGGCTATAACCGAGGCGTTCCCTATTTGATAGGATGGGGTATAGCTGCCTGACCGTGCGTATGATTGGGTCGACGGTGGTGACTCTCCTGTTTCTTGCAGCGGCCTCTTTCTTTACAGTGAGGACAAGTCGCCTGATCTGCTCCGCTCTGAACGAGTTTACGGCTGTCATATTGATGTCGACCAACAAAATAACTAATTTCTTAGTATATAAATGTATCACGGTTTACCCCAAATTAATTTCTAGAGTGGTCAGTGAAAGTGGTTCCAGTTGTTTTTCTCCAAGTCAAACGGACGCCTAAAACAGCTTCTTTTCAACTAAAAACAAGAAAACCGATTTCATAAAGAGCTTGGAAAATAGCCGACCACCCAACGCAAATCATTCTTTTCGTTGACTACGTTCCCCGACAAATCCGCTGGAAAAACTCAGGGGAATATTAAAAAGAAAGATATTGATCAATAGGGTTGCGTTGCCCCGATAGCTCTAGTTCGGTAAAGCGCTTCCTTGGTAAGGAAGAGACCGCGGGTTCAAATCCCGCTCGGGGCTCCATTTTACAATAGGTTGTTGTGACGCAGCAATGCCTCGGTTGATGGCTCTCTGCCCATAAAGTCCTTGAACACCTTCATCGGATCAACCCCACCGCCAAGGGCGAGGAATGACTCTCGGAATCTCTTACCCATCTCCTGGATCGCATCCGGTTTCTCAAACCCCGCGAACTCGAAAGCAGAGTACAGGTCAGCGCTCAGGACCTCTGCCCACTTGTAGCTGTAGTACCCCGCTGCGTACCCTCCAGCGAAGATGTGGGTGAAGGCGCAGAGGAAATGGTCCTCCTTGAGTGGCTCCAGCACCTGGGTTCTCTTGGCGATCTCCCTGTGAACCTCGAACGGGTGAACGAGCCCGTCGGGGTCATAGGTACTGTGCAGCTTCATATCCGTCAACCCGAACTCCAGCTGCCTCACCATGGCGCTTCCGGCCATGTACACCTTGGCGTCCAGGAGCTTCTGGACAAGATCGTCGGGTAACGGCTCACCTGTCTCCCAGTGGCCTGAGATTGACTTGAGGATGGGCTCGTGGTAGCACCAGTTCTCCATGAACTGGCTGGCCG
Organism: Candidatus Bathyarchaeota archaeon; assembly: GCA_013619005.1. Classification (GTDB taxonomy): domain Archaea; phylum Thermoproteota; class Bathyarchaeia; order TCS64; family TCS64; genus RBG-16-57-9. Next base: position 1,575 of record JABXKY010000352.1, read on the forward strand.
TCTCCACGGCGTCCCACTCCACACCGTTGATCCCCGACACGTCCGGGTAATCGACTGTGGTGAGCATCCCCTGGAGGCCGTGGCCGAACTCGTGGAACAGGGTCGTGACCTCCCCGAAGCTCATCAGCGATGGTCGTTCACCTACGGGGGGCGTCCCGTTGGCGTTGAGGTAGACCACTGGTAACCTGAGCTCGCCGTCAACTATCCTCCTGTTGAGGCAGCTGTCCATCCATGCCCCGCCCCGTTTGTCCCCTGGCCTTGAGTAGGCGTCTAGGTAGAAGGCCGCTATCTTTTCCCTGTTCTCGTAAACGTCGAAGAACTGGACGTCCTCGTGCCACGCGTTGGACTCGTCAACTGACTCCCTGATACTGATCCCGAAGAGGTACTCCGCCAGCCCGAACATCCCCTCAAGCACCTTGGGCATGGGGAAGTAGGGCCTGAGCTGGTCGTCGGTGAACTGGAACCGTTTCTCTTTGAGGCGCTCGGACCAGAACGCGGTGTCCCACTGCATCAGCGACTCCCCCTGCCCTGAATTCTTAGCCAAGTCCCAGAGCTCGCCGAACTCCTTCACCTGGTGGGGTTTGGAGGCATCGAAGAGCTCGGTTAACATGCCCTGAATGGCTTCAACGTCCGGGGCCATCTTTGAGGCAAGGCTTAGGTCAGCGTAGCTTTCATAGCCGAGCAGTTTCGCCTTTTCCTTCTTGAGCCTGAGTATCTCCATAATCAGCGGGCTGTTGTCCAGCTCGCCCTCGTCGGCCCTTGAGAGGTAGGCCCTGTAGATGTGCTCCCTCTGGCTCCTGTTCCTGCTGTGCCTCAGGAAGGGCACGACGACGGGTGCCTCTAGGGTGATCCTCCACAGGCCCTCTTCTGGGCTTGAGTCCTCGGTCTCCTTCTCCTTGTTGTAGCCCATTGACGAGAGCTGCCTCAGGGTATCAGGCCATCCCTTGGTGTCCTCTTTCTCGGTGATTATCAGTTCGTATGCCTTTGTGGCGTCGAGGACGTGGTTGCTGAAATCGGTGCCTAGCTGGGATAGGCGCTGACTGATCTCGTTGAACCTCTCCTTTTCCTCGCCTTCTAATCCGACGCCAGCGTGTTTGGCGTCCCTGATCTTCAGTTCGATTGCGCGTCTCTGGGCATCATCCAGTCCACCCCATTTAGTGCCATCCTTGATCTCCACTAAGCCGTCGTAGATGGGCTTGCTCTGACCCATCCTGAGGCTGAACTCCACCACCTTTGGCAGCATGGCCTCGTGGGCCTTCCTGAGGTCCTCCGTGTTCTTGACGTTGAGGAGGTGGCCGATGGGGCCCCATGAGTACTCGAAGGGTAGCCCCATCGCCTCGATGGGCTCTATCAATCCTTTCCAGGTGGGCTGGATATCAGATTCAAGATCTTCCAGCCTCTTCATAGCCTCGGCGAGCAGCCTGGTTATGGCTGGCTCGATGTGATCCGGCGTTATCTCGTTGAACTTGGGTAGCCCAGATGTCAATAATAACGGGTTATCGGGTTGGGTCATGAGAGAAAGTATGTGTTTGAACTATTTTATGGTATAGAATTAGAAGGGAAGAGGCTTCCCGTCTAGCTTCAATAGCTCGTCCCACCGGTTAGAGGCCATTTCCTGGAACTGGTTCACCTCGTCGTCTGTGAGGTGCCTGAACCTCCGCTGGGGCTTCAATGCCTCGGACACTGGCTTCAGCTCCTTTGGCCTGTAGTTCAGGTGGAACTGGCCGTCCACAACTTCGTACAGTGGCCACAGACCGGTATCGGTCATAAGCTTGGCCACCTTGATGGTCTGGCTGGGGTCGAACCCCCACCCCGTGGGGCACGGTGACTGGACCTGTAGGAACTTGAACCCCTTGATACCCTTGGCGAACTCGATCTTCCCCACCATATCGTTGACGTTGCCAACGGACGCGGTGCCTATATAGGGCACGTGGTGGGCTGCGAAGATGAAGGGCAGGTTCTTGCTCCATGTCTTCTTTCCCCTGCTGGCCTTGCCGACGGGCGTTGTGGTGGTGGCCGCGAATCTGGGTGTGGAGCCACTCCTCTGGCCACCTGTGTTCATGTAAGCGTGGTTGTCGGCGCAGAGCCAGAAAATGTTCTCGTTTCTCTCGGCCGCGGCGCTGAGGCCCTGCATCCCTATGTCCGCGGTACCTCCGTCGCCCACGAAGGCGACCACGTTGGTCTCCGTGTTTCCCTTCTGCTCAAGGGCGTTTGTGATGCCGCTTAGCAGGGCCGCCCCGCCCTGGAACGATGTGCCCATCCAGTAGAGCGGGATGTGGCTCTGTATGGTGATCCAGATGCACCCCGGCACGCTAATGAAGACAGTATTCTCCCCGAACGTCTTCATGGCGTTCCTGGCAATAACCCCGTGTCCGCATCCCTGGCACGATGATGTGCCTGGCTGCATTATCTCAACTGGCTCGATTCTGGGTGTTGGTACTGGTTTGCTCATTTAGACCCACTCCACCTGGTCCACCTTTTCGCCGATGGAACGCAGTGTCTTCTTCGCTATATGGTTGATATGCTGGGGGGTGACCTCCTTGCCCGCCATGCCTGTGTGGAACCCGATGACGTTGGGGCGCTCGTCCATATCGTACAGTGCACCCCTTAGCTCGTTGTAAACGACCCCGCCGCTTCCGAGGCTCACGTTCCTGTCGATGACCCCGATGGCCTTGTACTTCTTGGCCACCTCCCTGAGCTCCACATCTGGGAAGGGCCTGAAGGTCTTGAGCTTGATGAGCCCCACCTTGTGGCCATCCTCCTGCAGCTTTGTAATGGTTGGCCTAGCCGTGCTGGCGATGGTACCCATGGCGATAATCACGGCGTCGGTGTCCTGGCACTTGTACTCCTCGAAGAGTCCCCCGTATTTTCTGCCGAATGCCTTGTAGTACTGCTCGTCCACCTCGTTGATGATCTTCTTGGCGCTCATCATGTGCTCGTGGTGCTCGATCCAAGCCTGCTGTGAACCGTATCCTCTGATTGGCTGCGCTGACTTCCAGTCCCCATAAGGGAGCGGTTCACCCAACCCGTACTTGGGGTTGAACGGTGGAAGCCACTTATCCACGTCCTCCTGGTCAGGGATCTCCACCGGCTCCGCTGTGTAGCTCAAGATGTACCCGTCCATGCCCAGGGCGACTGGCAAATGAACCCGCTCGTCCTCGGCTATCTTGAATGCCATGATGGTCGTGTCCAGGACCTCCTGGTTGTCCTCGCAGTAGAGCTGTATCCAGCCCGTGTCCCTCTGGGCCATGAGGTCGGTGTGGTCGGGCTGCATGCTCTTGGCGCCCCTGTGGACCACGGCCATGACAACGGGTCTCCTGAGCCCGTACATGGGGTGGTGCATGTAGAGTAGTCCGGGGCCGCTTGTTGCCGTGAAGGTCCTTGCCCCCGCGAAGCTGGCGCCCTGCACGCTGATCTGTGCGCTGATCTCGGACTCTACCTCGATGAACTTGGCGTCCAGCTCTCCCTTTGCCACGAACTCGGCTAGGTACTGGACTATGGTTGTCTGGGGTGTGATGGGGTACGCTGACGTTACCTCTATCCTGGCCAGTTTCGCCCCGTAGGCGACGGCCTTGTTTCCTACCATTAACTCCATGTGTGGCATCTTACTCAGCCTCCATCCTCATCTCTATTGCATCAACGGGGCACTCCTCGGCGCATATACCGCACCCCTTGCAGTAATCGTAGTTGATGACGCTCTTGTTCTCTACCATGTCTATGCTTCCGTCGGGGCAGACCATCCAGCACAGCTTGCAGCCTATGCATTTCTCTGCATCCACCATGGGCTTGAACGTCCGCCAGTCGGCCTTGCTGTTGGTCGGTGCGCTGGGCCTATCAATTTTGTCAACGACCTTTGGTCTCCCGACCTCGGTTCTGTCGTAGGCTTCCTCGACCGCCTTGACGTTCATCTCGGCTAGCCTTCCTGACCACTGCTGATTCACAGCCTCGATGACTGACTCCAGCTTCACAGCACCCGTTGCCTTGCAGAAGGCCCCAAGGATGGCCGTGTTGGTGATCGGCCTCCCGAGGACCTCTAGTGCTATGGCGGTGGCGTCCACGGTGGCCGTGAGTATATCCTTGTCAAGCTCTACCTCCATCGGCGGGACGGAGCTGTTGACGACCAGCATCCCTGTGTCCTTCAATCCCTCTGTGATGTTCACCGATTTCCTAAGCAGCGGGTCAAGGACTACGACGTAGTCAGGCTCGTGGATGAGGCTCCTGACCATCTGGTCCTTCTCGCCTATCCTTACGAATGCGGTTACGGGTGCCCCCCTGCGCTCAGTGCCGTACATGGGGATGGACTGGCTGTGGTGGCCCTCCAGGAAAGCGGCGGTGGCGAGGAGCCTTGAGGCCGTGACGGCCCCCTGTCCTCCCCTCCCGTGGAAACGTATCTCAATCAATATTATCCCCGAAAAGGTATCAGGTGAGCATATGAGCTTTCGCAGGGAAGGGCTTAATCAGACACATTGCCTCACGTGAAATGCCCAGTTACCCAGAATCATGTTTCCTGGCTGGGCACACAGTTTAGGCTCGTTCAGTACATCCTATAAACAATGAGCACCATGAATGAGTATCTATGAGCGGGTTAAACGTGCAGGGAATAGTGTTCGACCTAGACGCGACGCTGATCAACCTTGGGGGCTTCGTCGAGTGGAGGAAGGCACATGAGGAGATAGTCGAAAACTATCTTGAGCTTGACTGCGATGACGAGACCGTGGCGGCTTGCAGCGCAAAGGGGCTGTTCACGATGCTGGAGGAGATGTACGAGAACCTCCAGTATCAGAGGGGGGACGAGGAGGCGAGGAGCGTCCAGGACTCCGCCTACGATATACTCAGTGGATTCGAGGAGAAGGGGGTGGAATCATGCACCCTCATGGACGGCTGCGTCAACACCCTTGACTGGATAAAGGAGAAGGGGGTTCCAATGGGCATCTGCACATCAAACTCGCTAAAATCAGCGGAGGCCGCTCTCGATCTTCAGGGGCTAAGCCATTATTTCAAGGTCGTCGTGGGGAGAAACGTTGATTTCCCCATGAAGCCTCATCCCGCGCAGCTTGTGGAGTGTTTCAGGCAGATCAGTGTTGAACCATCCAGGGGGGTTATGGTGGGCGACAGCCACAAGGACATCATAGCGGGGAAGAAGGCCGGGGCTTTCACCATCGGTGTCCCTGTCTACTTCACAAGGCTTGAGCTAATGAAGGATGCTGATGTTGACATCATCATTAATAATTTAAATGCACTTCCCGCGGTTCTAGAGGGCCTCTAAACTGTGTACCCTTCAAGGTAGAAGAAAACAAAGTAAAGGGCCACCAGAGTCAGCACAGATACCACTAATCCCCTCATCGCCTTGTTATAGTCCAGCCCGAATGCCCCGATCCCGCCCACCAGGAACCCGTACAAGTGCATATCGTGAGCAACATTCACGTCGTTCGCGTACACCAGGGAGACGACCTCGACCACGATCATCCCCAAGCCAAGCATCACACCGGGCAACGGAATGAACAAGGCTGATGTAAACTTAAAAGGCATCAACAGCAGGAGCAACGCTATTGCCCCGAATACAGCACCAGATGCACCTATTACGGGCATCGTTGAGGCTGGATTATTCAGGACGTGGAAATAACCCGAAACCATCCCCGACCCGACTAGGATGATCCCAAACTTGGCGCCCCCCACCTCTGACTCAACGGCCCTTCCCACGCTGAGCAGAACGATCATGTTTGACACGAGGTGCTGCAGGTTGATGTGCAAGAACATGTACGAGAAAAGGCTGAAAAAGTTCTGGTCTGACATGAACGTGGCCGGCTGTAACGAGTACTCGGATAAGAGCACGTGGAAGAACGACATGGGCATCATGAAGCCTCCGAAGAATACGAGGACGCAGACCGTTACAAAGAGGTACGTGAAGACCGGCTCGTGCCTGCTGGACATATCAAGCATTAATC
>JABXKY010000234.1 GCA_013619005.1 Candidatus Bathyarchaeota archaeon
GCTTGAAGAGATCATCGACGACCTAGAGCTGGGCCACCTCCGTGACAGGGACCTGGGGGTCCTCAGCGGAGGGGAGCTCCAGCGCGTGGCCATCGCAACGGCCATCATCAGGGACACCCCCGTATACCTCTTCGACGAGCCCAGCAGCTTCCTGGACGTATACCAGAGGACCAGGGCAGCCAGGATAATCAGGGGACTAGCCGATGATGACAGGATGGTCATCGTCGCGGAGCACGACCTCGCGGTACTGGACTATATGAGCGACGAGATTTTCATCCTCTACGGCGAGCCCGATGTCTACGGCATCGTGTCTAACATCCACAGCGTCAGGGAGGGCATCAACATCTACATCAACGGGTACATCCCCGACGAGAACGTCAGGTTCAGGAAGACACCGATCTTGTTCCACGAAAAGCCCCCGCAGGAGCGGCAGGTCAAGTCGTACAACGTCCTGGAGTGGAGTGACCTTGTGATGCAGTACGACGGCTTCAGGTTGGAGGTGGACGCCGGGGGTATCAGCATGGGCGAGGTGGTGGGGATACTGGGGATGAACGGCATAGGCAAGACCACGTTCGTCAAGATGCTTGCCGGGGTCGAGGAACCCACCGAGGGAGGCGTCAGCAATCCGGATATCAACGTCAGTTACAAGCCCCAGTACATCAGCGGGATCGAGAACGCCGGGACCGCCGAGGAGGTGCTCAGGAGGGCCGCTGGAACCGACTACGTCGAGGCATGGTACAGGACCGAGGTCATCGAACCCCTCCACGTCAAGCGGATGCTGGACAAGGACGTTAGCATCCTCAGCGGGGGGGAGCTCCAGCGCATCGCCATTGCGGAGTGCCTCAGCAGGAAGGCGGATATATTCCTGCTGGACGAGCCGTCTGCTTACCTGGACGTCGAGGAGAGGCTTGCCGTGGCCAAGGCCATCAGGAGGATCACCAAGATGAGGGGCGTAACGGCCTTCGTTGTTGAGCACGACATCGTCACCCAGGACTTTATCGCCGACAAGATCATGGTCTTCGACGGCGAGGCAGGGAGCTACGGACACGCCGGCAACCCTTTGAGCCTGCAGGACGGTATGAACGAGTTCCTCAGGCAGATGAACGTAACGTTCCGCAGGGACGGCGACACCAAGAGGCCCAGGGTCAACAAGCCGGACAGCAGGCTGGACAAGGACCAGAAGAAACAGGGACGCTACTACTACAGTAACTAGTGGGCGTTCAGCAGCAGCGCGATTATCGCCACCGCTATGCCCGATACCACCATCTTGGCCCCGCTGTACAGGATGTTCTCACCGCTTATTGTGCCCAGGTACACCCCCAACGCGAAGAGGGTCAGCAGGCTGGCCGCGCTTGACGCGATAAACATGGTCTGAATTGCCAGGCTGGGCAATAGGAACGGGATGACCGCAGGTATGGATGCTAGAAACGGCGCCGAGCCGTCTACGAAAGCCGCGAACAGTGATACGAACCTCCCAGCCTTGCCGTAGATGGTGTCATCCAGGTCAACGAGCATGGCGTCCTCAAGCTCGTTGAGGCTGTGGTTCCTCTCGGCGCTCTCAGTCATGTATGTCCCGCTGAAACCCGAGACCATCATGGCGACGCCGCTGGTCAGGATGACGCTGATAACCGATGCCGGGGTGGCTATGCCGCTGAGCCATGAGCCCATTACGACGCCCAGGCTGGTCATGGCGCCGTCGAAGGCGTTCATGGCGAAGTACCTTCTGATAATCTTCTGTGCGCCGGTTACCCGCAGGTAGGTGCTGATGCTATCTAAACCGTTTTTGATTGCTCTGGTCAACCCGTTGACGCGTTGACTATCCTCGGAGTCCTCCACTTAAGCTGGACCCCTGAGTGATGTGCGAGCCAGTGAGAAACTGGTGTATAGGCTCTTCATAACTGTCTTAACACTCACCTGCATCAAAGGGTTATGACTATTAAAACTTATGAAATTGGGTGACACGTTACCCCTTTAAACGGTGGCATTGATGTGTTTCCCATGGTCTTCAACGTCGTGAAGATACTGGAGATAGAGCCTGGCGCGGAGCTGGACCACACAGTGTACGATCAATGGGTCAGGCTCGCCTACAAGGACCACTACCTGTCCATCTTCGACATGGACATGCTTGCCAGCGAGGAAGCGGTGGGGAACTTTCACGAGGTAAAGATAGGCGTCATGTTCACCGAGCTTGAGGCAGGTGTCCAAGGCCCACCGATGGCGAAGGGAAACAGGTTCCGCGGAAAAGTAGTCGAGGTTACCGAGAAGGATGGGTTATTCGAGCACATCGTGGACCTTGATGGGCTGAGGGTCACACTGAGTGACCACGAGGAGTACAATGTTGGGACCATACTGGGTTTCAAGGCCCGCCTGGACCTCCTTGATTTCCGCGG
>JABXKY010000347.1 GCA_013619005.1 Candidatus Bathyarchaeota archaeon
AAATATAACGACACTCTTGGTAACTTTGATAAATGATGATTGATGTGTAACTCTCATCCTTTTAGGTGAAGACTATTGCATTATCGTAAATTTGGGAAACTAGACTGGGATGTATCTGCCCTGGGATTCGGGGGAATGCGGCTTCCAATAATCGGTGGAGACACAAAGAACATCGACCAGCCTGAGGCCATCAAGATGATCAGGCACAGCATCGACAACGGCGTCAACTACGTGGACACAGCGTACCCTTACCACGGGGGCGAATCGGAGAAGGTGGTGGGCAAGGCCCTGAAGGACGGTTACAGGGAGAAGGTGAGGCTGGCGACCAAGATGCCATCTTGGCTTGTCGAGAAGTACGAGGACTTTGACAAGTACCTCAATGAACAACTTGAGAAGCTGGATACGACTCACATCGACTACTACCTACTCCACGGCCTCAACACCAAGCGGTGGCCCCTGCTCAAGGAACTGGGCGTATTCGAATGGGCTGAGAAGGCCAAGGAGGACGGCAGGATCAAGTACCTAGGGTTCAGCTTCCACGACGAGTATCCAGTCTTCGAGCAGATTCTGGAGGACGCTGAGCACTTTACGTTCTGCCAGATCCAGTTCAACTACATGGACACCGAGTACCAGGCGGGTATCAAGGGGCTGAAGCTGGCCGCCGAGAAGGGACTGGCTGTGGTCATTATGGAGCCCATTAAGGGTGGGAAACTAGGCGTTACGCCGCCACAGGACGTCATCGATGTCTGGGCTAAGAGTGAGATCAGGAGGACTCCGGCTGATTGGGCTCTCCAGTGGGTCTGGAACCTGCCAGAGGTGAGCGTTGTCCTCAGCGGCATGTCCGAGATGAGGCACGTTGAGGAGAACTTGGTCTCGGCATCAAACAGCGGGCCCGGGACGTTGAAGGCATACGAGTTGGTCCTGGTGGAGGAGGCAAAGAACGCGTACCTCAACCTTGGCTTCGTCGGATGCACCGCGTGCAATTACTGTATGCCCTGCCCATCAGGGGTTGCTATACCTGAGATCCTCGGGCTCTACAACGAGTACTACCAGAGTGGACAGAGCGACGAGATCAAGACAAAGTACTGGGAGCAGATAACCCCCGAGACACATAGCAGCAACTGCATCAGCTGTGCGGCGTGTGAGGCGCAGTGCCCCCAGAACCTGCCCATTATCAAATTTATGGGCGAGACAGCTCGGATGTTCAGGCAGCCGGAGTAAAAAAGGGGTTTTTATCCCTAATCCTTTTTCAATAGATCCCTGATCTCACGCAGGGTTATTAGCATCTCATCATCTAGTCCCGGTCCGCGTGGTACTGGGGCTTCTATTCCATCCGGCTCAGTCGTGGTCACATATGGGGTCCTGAACTGCCTTAGCTCCCGTAGGATAAAGTCCCTTACTTCCTCGTGGAAGATTATGCCCTCAAGTCTTTCCTCTGGACCAGTTTGACTTGATCCCGAGTACCCGGCAGTTTCAATGCTTACGTTCCCAATGCCGAACAACCTGTCGAATGGTCCGATGTTACTGGCTATGTTGGTTATTGTCCTGAATGGCACGTGTTTGCGGGTTACAGTGATAATGCCCTTCTTGACGTATATCTCAGGCATTGATTCACCTGACTCGCCAATGACGCTGTACTCGATGCTTTTTACATAGATGGGTGTCAGTATTTGCGCTGGAATCAACCATATGATATTCAATTTGATCATCCAGCTGCTTAGTACCGGTAACCATACGTTCATAGTCTCCACGGCCTCATCGACTTCCATCGGGTCGATGAGATAAATCCCGTGAATTATGATGTAGATGAAGAACACGGTCCCTAACCATATGGTCAAGGCTATTGCAATGTTCTTCACCCAGAGCTTATGCAAGTACGCCCTGTCTGGTTTGAATATCTTCCCGCTCACCACTTTCTGGATGGGTGGCTTGATTACCTTTGTTTCTACTCCTTTACTCAATTTGTTTTCCTCCTGTAACGTGGAATCTCCTTAGCCGACAACCTGTTGAAAATGACTATGCTCAGTTCTGTCATTGGAAGTGCAAGCTCCTCAGGCCGCAGCGTCAAGTTGTACTCCTGGATAACTGTGTCAAGTGTTTCCCTGCACTCCTCCTCGCTTGGGCACTCGTGACAAAGCTTTCCCCCGTAGCTGTCGTGCTTGTACCAGACCAAGACCCCTTGTTTCTCGGTGTACACTATGTAGACCTGGGTGTTTGCCTGGAAATCGAAGCCTATGAGGATTCCCTTGTAGTCCTGAACGCTTGTTATGTCCAGCCTATGGCTCTTAGCATGTTCCTCGAGGGTCTTCCTGATCTTACCTCTGGCCCTGTTGAGGACCCTTGAGGTGTAAGCCGGTGTCCATTCTGTCTCTTATACACATCTGACGCT
>JABXKY010000339.1 GCA_013619005.1 Candidatus Bathyarchaeota archaeon
ATATATAGGTGACTTTTCACTTAATAGGGTGGCTCGGAGGATCCTTTTTAGCTCCTGTCTGGTGATGAAATAATCCATTTTAGTTGAATACCAGCCTACCAGTTCTCCATTGTCTCGAGCTTGACGGATTATCTTTCTGAGCTCCCTAAGAGAAATGTTGTAATGGTTTGAAAGTGACAGTATGTCCCCGTTTCCCTGTCTTATACTATTGATGATCTTTTGATCCCTCGTCAACTCCCTAGGCTGAGCCTTAGGTTTCACCTGGACAGGCGTTCTGATAACGGTATGTCGGCTCTTTACCACCTGTTTCTTTCCATACTTGTGTATGCTTTTGTATGTTAAATAGACGAATATTGCAATGAAGAAGCCAGGGACTCCAGATAGGAACGTTGTTATGATGAAGATACCGATGATCCAGTCAAATAATACTTTGAATACGCTGATAAGTTTACTTAAAGGAGGTTTACGTTGAAAGGAGACTCTATTCCGAACCCTTTGACTAAAACCTCTAACACGTCGTTTAATTCCAGCACCACAGCTTACACAGAAACTATAACTAGATCCTACATCGGATCCACATTTCGTACAATACCTATACGGTCTGTTCATCCGTTCGAGATTCCTCTCACCACCATTAATCGGGGAACTCCTTGATGAACATATCGGATTAACCCAAAAACATAGGAGAAAAAAATCGTATCAATAGGTTAGAACCGTTTGATTCCAGAAAAAGAATTTCGGATTAGAAATGTGTAGTTTTATTCTTCCGCGTCTACGATGCCTGCCTCTGTGATGGCGACTCGTATCTTCTCCTCCGGCAGGTAGGGGCTGTCGATGACCCGGACCAGCCTTGTGTTTGCCCGTCCCTTTCGGAGGAAGACTCGGTGGGTGCATGCGTGGGCCATGACGTGGCCTCCCGTGGGCTTGTTGGGATCGCCGTAGGAGACATCGGGTTTTGACTGGACCTGGTTTGTGAGGACGACTGAGAGGTTGAAGGCCTCTGAGACTCTTAGAAGGTTTCCTAGGCAGCCCGCCAATTTCTGCTGGCGTTCCGCTAGGCTGGCGCGGCCTATGTATTCGCCTCTGAAGTGGCCTATCATGCTGTCCACTATTACTAGTTTGACGTCATGTTCCTGGCAGATCTGGGGGAGGTTCTTTATGAGGACTATCTGATGTTCGCTGTTGTAGGCGCGGGCGACGAGTATGTTCTGTAGGATTTCATTGGAGTCGTATCCGAGTGACTCTGCGATCTGGACAACGCGTTCGGGGAGGAAGGTTCCCTCGGTGTCGATGACGCATACGCGTCCTCCGAAGCCTCCCTCCTCTGCTGGTCGCTGTGCCAACACGCTGAGAGTGTAGCATATCTGGGTCTTGCCGGAGCCGAACTCTCCTATGAGCTCGGTGATTGCACCTGTTTCGATTCCGCCGCCCATTATGCGGTTGAGTTCCTTGGAGCCGGTGCTACAGCGCATCATGTGCTTCCGGATCTCCAACAGTTCCGAGGCTGAGACAAAGCCTGGGTCCACCTTGAAACGTGCCAATCTATTTACTTTGATGGCTGTCTCTGCTCCCATGCCTGTTAGTGCCACTATCTCACGTGGGGGAGTAACCGCGATGGATTCTAGTGTCACTAACCCTGCTTTATGGAGCTTCTTGACGGTGGTGCTGGCGATTCCGTCCAATGTACCGGATTCAATTACCTCACCCATAACTCTCGAGGCTGAAAGTCGGTTTTCCGCATATAATGTGAACGCATAATTTTGAAGGTGGGAGAGAATGGTGAAAGTGGGTATTTGTCAGGTAAAGGATATCAAGGAGAGTTGAGTGTATGGATGCGATATGTTTTGGTTAATCTAAATGAGTTGAAGGAGAGAGTCAAAGGTAAAGTGGAGGAGAGCCGTGAGCTCTTGGAGGGAATTGCTCGATACCTGTATGAGAACCCTGAACTGGGAAGTGAAGAATACAAAGCCTACGAACGATTAACTAAGGTACTTGAAGAAAATGGTTTCAAGGTCGAGAAAGAGCTCTTTGGAATGCCTACAGCTTTCGCTGCATACTTCGAGGGAAAAAAACTTGGACCGAAGGTGGCTGTCTTCGCGGAGTATGATGCACTCCCCGGAGTGGGTCACGGTTGTGGTCACGATTTAATCGCCGCCTCCGCTGTTGGTGCAGGATTAGCTGCAAGTTCAGTTATTGGAGATCTCGATGGAACTGTCGTGGTGGTGGGTACTCCTGCCGAGGAAGGTCTTGGGCCAAGTAGTGGTAGTAAAGTGATTATGGGTGACAAAGGGTTCTGGGACGACTTTGATGCTGCTATCATGCTTCACCCTGGATCAGCGTGGAGTGTTGGAGGAAAGGCATTGTGTATTAGCAAGGTCTACATGG
>JABXKY010000329.1 GCA_013619005.1 Candidatus Bathyarchaeota archaeon
ATCCATACCTATGCGCGTACGCGCGCGCGCCTCATGGCCGACAAGAAAGTGAATATCATGAAATGGATAACCCACCAGCTGCCCGAGGCCAAGGCAGCTGAGGCCATGGAGATGCTCATCAGGAAAGACGAGAAAGCCATAGGAGTAGAGATAGTTCACTAGTCACAGGGGTCTTCCTTGGGGCAGGGTCCTGTAGTACGATGTGGGGGCTAGCTCGTAGCGGTCAATCATGACATCAACTATGGCTGGTTTACCTGAATCAAACGCATTCTGTATCGCTTCCCCGATCTCGCCGGGTTTTTCAACCCGCTGGCCATAACAATTGAACGCTTCAGCGATTTTCCCATAATCTACGTCGATGAAATCTGATGATTTCAAGGCCTTTCCGTCCCCACGCCACTTGAATCCGTAGTGGAGCATCCCGAGGGTGACGTTGTTGAAGACAACCGCCACGAATGGTTTTTCAAGTCGGAGAGCGGTCTCAAGCTCCGATATGTGATAAGCTACGCCTCCGTCTCCTGTGACGTCCAGGACTTTATTGTCGCCAGCGGCGAACTTTGCTCCAATTGCTGCTGGTAGGCTCCAGCCTAAGGTCCCAGCTGCTCTGATGTAGGTTCTACCAGGCGCTACTATTGGGTAAAGGACCCCTGTCCACGCCCCCATCTGTCCGGTATCCGCGACCACAATATCTTGATCCCCGAGAATCTGTCTTATCTCCTTTATTATTCGGTGCGGCTTTATGGGGACGGCGTCGGATTCCATCACAGAGGCAACCTCACTCCGCCATTCTTTCTTTAGTTTACTTATGGTGTCGAGATATTTGCGCTTCTCTGGTTTTTTCATCATTTCCTTTACTACTTTTAATAGGTCCTGAACACCCAGTTTTGCGTCACAGATCATCCTCGCGGCTGGGTAGTAGTTTCTCCCAATGGACTCGGGCTCGATATCAAGCTGTATGATGGTGGCCTCCTGGCCAGGAACGGTCCAGTTATCGGTTGCCATACCTCCTGCTCTGGACCCGATGTAAAACACGACATCCGTGTCCTCAACTATCTTGTTCGCCATTGAGCTTGAGTACCTACCAGCGACTCCTATAGATAGAGGGTGGTGGTCCGGGATGGTTCCCTTGCCGCTGAGAGTCGTGGCAACAGGAATATACATGTATTCAGCAAGCTTGACTACCTCATCCCATGCGCGTGAGATGATGACCCCGCCACCAGCAACGATTAAAGAGCGATTGGCGCCCGCTAGGATCTCCGCTACTTTTTTCAAGTCATCCATGTTTGGGTGGGTTCTTCCATTGGGGTAACTTCGGGCGTACTCTTCTCTGCGAGGTTCTGGAGCTTCTCCCATCTCGTTGGCCGCATTGTAGTGTAGATTGATGTGCACTGGGCCTGGGCTCCCGCTTGTTGAAATATTGAGGGCGTCTCTTGTTATCTCTCCCGCCCTGTCAGCCTGGAATATCTGGGCGTTCCATTTTGTTGTTGGCTCAAAGAATGGCATCTCATCCAATTCCTGGTATTGGAACTTGTATAGGTCAGATAGGCTCGTTGAACCTGTTAGGGCTATTACCGGTGTGCATGTCCAGTAGGCCTCGGATATGCCTGCGGCTAAATTTATGGCTCCTGGTCCGGCCTGTCCATAACAAACTCCCGGCTTGTAGCTTATGCGGGAGTATCCGTCAGCCATGTACGCGGCTGCTTTCTCACTGCGCGCTAGGACAAGATCTATGCCCGCGTCTTCCAGTTCTACAAAGAGGGATATCATCCCTCCCGAGACATGGAAAAAATGCTCTACCCCATGGGCGGCCATTGTCTTGGCTATGGCCGTCGCTCCTTTCATCTGCACCATTTCCCTTCACTTACCCTTTATTGTATCTTGTATGGTATCATCTTTTCGAGTAACCCGGTTTAGGCTAAAAGATGAGGAGCCCTCTCCTGTATGAGAGGCTTCATCTCCCTAACGGTCTCCCTCGCAGCATTCAGCGCGGCCTTTATGTCTTCTTTTCTCTGCGCTGTCGAGACATTTGGGTGGCCAAGGATGTAGAAGCCCTTGTTCATCATCCCCAAGTTGAAGATGTTATGTAGGCCTCTTTCAGCTGTCGTTGAGGATGCGTGGTCATCTACGACCTTATCGGTCCATGACGTAAAGAAAAACGAACCTGCGCCTCCGACATAGACGTTGAGTTTCTCTTCGCTGAATACGGCTCTCAATCCTTTTCTCATTTCCTCTCCCATATTTGCTATCTCATCGTACCTTGTCTTGGTCATCTCCTTCATTACGGCGTATCCAGCGGCCATTGCGAGGGGAAATGCGTTGAAGGTTCCAGAGAATCCCAGGAGAGGTGAAGCAGTTTCCGGGAGCTCAGCGTCGGGG
>JABXKY010000278.1 GCA_013619005.1 Candidatus Bathyarchaeota archaeon
ACTATATAGTAATAGATTCTCCTTAAAGCGGCTAAAATGGATTTCTGGAAGCTAATGGATATCGTTCACAAATACCAGAACATTATGAACCCAATCACTGAGGCAAAACTCGATCACCTGATAGATCGTCTAAACCTCAAACCAGGCAGTGAGGTCCTCGACATAGCTTGCGGAAAAGGTGAGCTCCTCATTAAACTCACCGAAAAATACGACATAAAGGGCGTGGGCATAGACAAATCCCCGTACTGTATCCGTGATTGTAACCGATTTAAAGCTGAACGGGTGCCGGACGCTGACCTGGCCTTCCTTGAAATGGATGGGGCTGACTATAAACTGGAAAAACAATTTGACCTGGTCAACTGCGTTGGAGGTAACTGGGTGTTCTCAGGACATGAAGGAACACTCAAGGCGCTGTCAGCGATGACCAAACCGGGAGGGATCATCATTGTGGGTGAGCCATACTGGATCAAACAACCGGATCCCCAATACCTTGAAGCAGATGAGATGACCCTGGATTCCAGCCGAAGCCACTATGAGAACGTCATGATTGGTGAAAAACTGGGCCTCAAGTGTATCTACACGGTGGACAGTGGCACGGATGGCTGGGACTACTATGAAACGTTACACTGGTGGGCGGTCGAGTCATACATCGAGGATAACCCAGACGACCCTGATCTCCCCGAGATTATAAGCACCAACGAGAAGATGAAGGAGATTTATCTGAAATGGGGAAGAGATACCCTTGGGTTCGCGCTCTACGTCTTCAAGAACAAGAAATAGGGTAAATTAAACCCTAAACAAAGGCAGAATCCTTGACTCTGGAGTTATCCATGCTCCATTGGAATCCAACAAGTTGTTCTTTTCAGCGAGGCGTTAGAATGGGTCAATAAATGAGTCTTAGCAATCATCATGGTTTCTTGAGTTTTGGGTACACGCGCGCGGATTTAGATGAAATTCATCTCCGCGAACCACCGACTTAAACGATCTATGAGACCAAAAACATCAGTGCGCGGGTGAAAGATAGAGTACATGAAATGAAAAAAGGGTTTTAAAGAAAAAAGATGATGAGCGTGAACTCAGTTGCTCATCTTCTCAAGCTTGGGGATTACCTTCTCTATCCTGTCAAGAGCCTCGTTCATGATGCCCTTGCTGGTCGCGGTGAGGATCCTCATGTGGCCCTCGCCGGCGGGCCCGAACCTGGGCCCAGGGTTGAGAGCAACCTTGGCGTCCTTCGTGAGCACCTTGTGGATCTCGTCGCTGGTGAGCCCGTAGTTGAACCGGGGGAACATGAGGTAGGTGGCCTCCAGTTTGGGGATGGTGAAGTCCCCCATCTCGTTGAGCCTCTTGGCCACCAGATCCCTCACCTCGGCGAGGTACTTGTTCATATCCTCGACCCAGTAGTCAATCTTACCGCTGCAGATGAGGGGAGCCACGGCCCTGGTGAGGTTGTTGCTTCCCTTGACCACTGCAGCTCCGACCTTGGTGAGGCGGTCGAATAGCATCTTGTTGGTGCACCCCATGTAGCCAGGCTGGAACCCGGGGATGCCCCACGTCTTGCTGAATCCCCAGCACGTTTGGGTCAGAGCCGCTGCCTCCTCATCCAGAGCGGCTAGACTGTAGTGTTTCCTGCCTTCGTACCTGATGTCCTCGTGGAGCTCGTCCACCAGGATGTAGAGCTTGTTGTCCACCGCGACCTCGGCTATGCCCTTCAGCGTCTCCTTGGACATGACCCGGCCCCCGGGGTTGTGGGGGTTGCAGACGAAGATGAGCTTGGATCGGGGGGTGATGCACTCCTTGAGTTTCTCCAAGTCGAACTCGTACCGCTCCCCTAGGTCCAGTTTCCAGCGCACAGCGCGGGTGCTGGTGGCCTCCACCGCGGAGTTGAAGGGACCGTACATGGGGTCGGTGAGGATCACCTCGTCCCCGGGGCGGCACGCGTTCTGGATGGCGAGCCAGAAATTGATGGTAACCCCGGTGGTTATCTTCACCTGCCCGGGAGAGATGTCCAGCTTGTTGACCCGCTTCAGCTTCTCGGAGATAGCGGCTTTCGCATCGTTGTCCGAGCCGTAGACGGTGTACTCCTCCTCTATCACCTGCCTCATCTCGTCTTTGAGCTCGGGGCAGAGGGGATAGTCTTGGTCAGCCAGCCATAGGGGGATAATATCCGGAGCGTCCCTGTGCCATTTGCTTCCGCGCACTGAGAGTCTGCTCTGGATGGTGGGTTTATCATAAGGATTTTCGGGCATAATATTTCAGATAAGAGGGTAATCTCATATGGTTTAAATTATGGGGTAAGCCGAAAACGCAACCTGTCTGAACCCTTCCCACAGGAGATGAAACCGTTCCTCCCTTTTCCCAGGAAACCCACCCAG
>JABXKY010000158.1 GCA_013619005.1 Candidatus Bathyarchaeota archaeon
AAATATCATTTTTCCGACCTATTTTTTTTGTTTAGGTCGAAGGAAGTCTGTGAGGTTGAACTGTGTGTGGAGCTCCTCTTCTGGTTCCTCCACTCCGAATATGGCGTCGATCTCCTCTCTCACCAGCTGCAGTCGATCGCTGTAATATTGCTCCAGTTCATATCTCTCAACCAAATCGACTGCGGGGGCCAGATACTTCTCGATACCACCCTTATAGACTGTCATTAGGAGTGGTCCACTGCATCTGTCGCAGACACCCTTCAAAGGTGGTCGACGATACTTTTTGTTACATTTGCTACAGCGGAAGCCCTGCCGTGTGAATGCCCGTAGATTGCCAACGATATCCTTCATGAAGTGGCTGTTCAATATCTTCAAGCCAACAACCTGTGCATCGACTGCACGAAGTTTCCCTGTTAATTCAAGTTGACTTCCCAGTTTATCCAGCATTGTTTTCAGTCGGTTATAGGCGCCCTGGTGGGAACCCAGATTTATGTTTGAACACTCCTTTGTATACGCGAAACCCTGAAGCTGCGCGGCGGTACCCAACCGTCCACCAAGTACATCCACCAGAGGCGTGTAGTCGGATGGCGTCCCTCCCTGTTTACAGAGTTCGTAGAATTCGGGAGGATACCTTTCGATGACATCCACGTTATGGGATTCCTTGTCCACCTCCCCAGGATTCAAGTTAGGAATCACGAACAATGGTGCATCCATTAACCCACCACTCTGCTCGGGCAGATATGACCTTGAGAAGTTTAACAACGGATCTAGCGCCATGAGAATGGCATCCTCATCTCCGTCGCAGTTTCGTCTCTTCGCTGCATGCCAATAGGGGTGCGCGTAACAGTTCCGGACATCGGTGTATCCCACGATCCTGCCTACAATCGCTGCGGATGTGTGGGGAGCCATTCCGAGTATTATGTGTCCTATGACATCGTTAGGTGAACTTATGCCGTAGTATGGCTCCATCTTGTAGAAGTCCTCTAAGAGGTCGTCGAGGAACCGGGCGACCTTCACCAGGTATTCGCCAGCAGCGTATGGTATGACTATGTCCTGAACCATGAGCTCCAGCATTTGATCGGGACGCTCAAGAGAATCACCATGCATATCATGTGTGTAGCCTAGTTCACGGAGTTTTTCGATGGATACACGAACCTCTTCAGGTTTGAAATGTGTGAGAGGAATATCAGTTAAATCGAAGCGTAGAGTCCCATCCTTGAAAACCGAGAGGTCATAGCGTCCGCGGAGAATACCTTTTCCTATGTTTTCTGGCATCCGTTTCTCATTCATCAAACGTTTGACGCATTTGATTCGATCCGGGAGGCTTCCACCGATGTGTTTGAGTGCGGCTTCCAGCTCCGCGCGGGGCTCTATGTCCACCTGTCTATGTGCTACTGCTGGAATCTTGCATGCTGGGCATTTCTCTCCTTCAACAGGTCGTCCGCATCGGGGGCATCGTTTCTCGAGGACCATGTATGTGCCACAGTAGGGGCACATAACTGAGGTACCTGTGGCTCCACATTCTGGGCAAGAAAGTTGTACAAGTTCGACTCTTACCTTTTGGCTTCTCTTGGGTCTTGTAATATTTCTTTGAGGCCCTCCGGCGTTACCTATCGGGTAGATACAATGTATGTAGGGTTTCATCTTCCTCTCTTTTGCCTTCTCGGGGCGCCCCATTCTTGCCCCAACGAATGTTCCAGCGCGCTCTTTGACTGTGAATCCCGCCCAGATACAAACTTGGGTTAAAGTTTCTTCGTCCTCTGATTCCACGTATTGTCTGTCAAGAGCCAGGCACTTCTCAACGATTGGCGCAACCTCTTCGATGCAGATATAGCCTCCGTCTACTCGATGAGGTATGAGCAGGTTTTCCAGAGATTCCTTTACAGCAGCGTTACTCCTAATACGCTGTTTTTTCCCGGGAGCCCAATCCTCTACAAGCTCTGACCGAAGGTTCCATAGCTCCTCACTGGTGAGTGATTTCCACTCATATGTATACCTTGGATGCAGTGGTACTTCCAGTTTGGTCAGAGCCAAAGCCTCTTCTGGCGATGGGATATTACTCTGGAGGATCATGTAGCCTTGAAGAATATCGGTAGATAAATCGGATATATGGGAAGCAGCTTGGAGTCCTTTTTCCGCAATCATGGCTTCCAGATCAAACTGCCACTGATCTTCATCATATCCTGCGGGGAGAAGGTTTTTGTTGTTCTGGATAAAGTCCCCCGCATTTACTAGAAC
Source organism: Candidatus Bathyarchaeota archaeon (assembly GCA_013619005.1). Classification (GTDB taxonomy): domain Archaea; phylum Thermoproteota; class Bathyarchaeia; order TCS64; family TCS64; genus RBG-16-57-9. The sequence continues at coordinate 2,239 of JABXKY010000158.1, forward strand.
GTCTCCGTTGAATAGTATCCTGTCAACGTTATCGAAGATTTCGTGTGCTAGCTTCTCTGAATCAACTCGCAATACTGTTCCGTCGTTGAGCCTGACCACTGGAGGTTCAATGGAGTCTACGGGACAGAC
>JABXKY010000165.1 GCA_013619005.1 Candidatus Bathyarchaeota archaeon
GACCAAAGGCTTGCAGTGCATCCCGGAAGAAGGGAGTGATCGTCTCATCATCGCATACATCTGACGTTGAATAAACACTGCAAGGGGTGGTGTTCTCAGTGTGTAGGAAACCCGGCGTCTCCACGTAGGGGCCGTGCTCCTTTAACTGCTCATTAAGCCATTCAGCATGTGATTTCAACTCTTCAACGTCGACCTTGTTCTCGCTTATCGACATGGAGACGTTAGATTTCAGCTCGCAAAGCTTCACACAGATTTCATCCACGAACGTGCGCTCGTTCTCTTCCAGACTGTCTAAAGGTCGTCCTCCGAATATCTTAACAAGTATTGCGGTCATTATCCTCGTGGATTTCATGTAAATCCTGTTGAGGGGTTTGAGTGTGGAGGTCGCCAAGGATACTGCATAGGCGAGGTCAACGATGCGTTCCTGGTGTGAGGCCTCGATCCTGGACTGAATGTAGATGTCGTTGATCACCGCCTCGGAAAAATTTGCGACGAGGGACTTTGAATCAATGAGCCTCGGTAGGGGATACAGAGCATGAGCTGAGTTGTGGGATACCATGGCTCTGAACAACCTGCACACCCTACTTTTCCCGTCGTCACTGTACGGGAACCTGTAGTTGAGGTATTCAATAGACTCCTCGTCATAATGTAGATCAGGGACGATGAATTTCATACGTTCATCGACTAACGTGAGCATAGGGTACATTACATCAGGGCTAAATAGTATCTTCAGCTTCAAACTATCTTGCTGAAGAGAGTATTTCTCCGCGTAATCATAAAATCCCATGATCCAACCTCAGAGGTTTACATAAACACGTTTACTATGATGCGCCTGACTTCTTCCTGTATCTCGTGTGAGTCGCTGGTCAGAGCGACGAGGGTCTCCTCTGCAGCCTTAATAGGATCAACGCCGTCCTTGCATAGGACCGCCCAGTTTATGAGGTCCCCGGGGCTCGGACCATATGGGAGGTCCCCTTCCTGGTATTGCTTCCTCATCTCCGCACCGACGCTGAGGATCTTGTATGCTACATCTTCGTCAACGTTGGAACGCTTGGTGATTAGACCCTTCTCTCTTTCTGAGATTACGTCACCGATGCTCTGATAGGTGAAGTTGAGCCAGACGGCCATCCGCCGTCTGAAAGCTGCGTTCAGCTTTTTCGTGCCCGAGAACTCGGACGAGAAGGGGTTCATCGAGAGGACACAGTAAGCGAACTGGTGACGGGGCACAATCTCGTTGTCCTTCTCAGTGATTACTAGGTGCCCCCTTGTGTCCAGGATGGGGTTGAGCCTGGTGGCGACGTCCTGCTTCATCATGTTGGCCTCGTCAAGGTAGAGGATGCCACCGTGCCTAAGCCACAGGGTGACCTGACCATCTATCCAGTTGTCTTTACCGAGACCTACAAACCGTCCGATGAGGTCGTAGCTGCTCGTCTGAAGACCGCAGTTAACCTCCCAGACGGGTAGGCCTGTGAGTTCGGCTACGAGGTACACGATGTGGGTCTTCCCTGTCCCGCTTGGTCCGATAAGCGCGCACTGCTTGAAGTAGAACATCGCCCTGACGATGCGCTCCACATACTGCTTGCCGTCGTCGATGTACTCGGGGACGCCACTGGGTATCGTGTTAGCACAGTCGTCGAAGTAATAGCCGGGGTGGAGGTCGTACTTTTGGATTTCATACTTATAATACAGGGGTGAACTTGTTATGGCCCTCTGTTTGGAGAGTCGTACGGTTATCTTACCCTTGTCGCTCCTGGACGACATGACCTCCTCTACCTTGCTGATTTCGGTCTTTCGGAGGCCCTGATGCCCATACCCTACAGCCTTTTTATCAGCCACTAACTGCGCCCCCTGTAGGCATGCAATATTGTATCCACTGTGCTATCCCCGTACTCTAAGTTCCGCTAATCATCCCGAAAATAACAATAAATAGATTCTTCATGTCTTTTCCAGTCCTCTTTTCGGTTCCAGCTGTATATTTGACTGATATGAATCGAGTGTAAACGATAAGGATACCTTCGATTGTATGGGTTCTCTGTGAGGTTACGTTGATACATTTTAGTATCCCAGAGCAGAATGTGTGGGTCGATGATACACACAAACTCTTATCGTGTTTTTAGACTCCGCGATAACCGCAAGGAGGTTTCTCGCGCGTGTCTCAGGCTTCCGAAGGTCAAGAGGACAGTGCTGACGGTGGAGCTGACCAAGAAGACGTGCAACATGATGAATCCGAGGCACCTGTAGAGAATTCTCAGAGCATAAAGGAGCAATCTGACATCGAAGATAATCTAGAAGACCAGAGTTTGGACGAGTCATTGGAATCTGGGGCGCGCGCGCGCCTACCTTCGTCTCCCGAGGAAGTCGC
>JABXKY010000289.1 GCA_013619005.1 Candidatus Bathyarchaeota archaeon
TATCTAAAGATTGCGCGCGCGTTAGATTCAGATGTATATGCGAATAAGATGAAACTGCTATAGTATTAAAATGAAAATAGTATCATGCGCGCGCAAACCTAGACTTTAATCGGGTTATTCTTTCTCGACCAAAACCGCGCGGTATGATGTACCCGTTATCTGTTTTGAGGTTATCCCAGCCTGTCAGCTATCTGGGCTATCCTCATGGTCATCCATGGCGAGGGCTCCTTTTTCTGGCCGAAGCTCCACTCGCTCCACGCCTTCCATATTGACTCGGGGACGAAGCCGCCCTCTGGCTGCTGTTTGCCCTTGATTATCTCCCACATCTCCCAGAACTCGTCGTACTCCCTCGCGTAGGGGTACATGCTCAGGACATCGACGACGTGGAGGATGTCGAACCACACGTTGGGGTACTTGAGCCGTTTGAAGGTGGTGCCTATCCCGAACATGTAGATCTTTTTGCCCGACCTGTTCTCCCAGTGCAGTATATGGGAGTCAATGCCGTTCTGGACTGCCTCGGTGTCCCTGTACTTGCCCAGGCTCAGGGCCTTCAGCGTTATCAGGTTGCCGTATGGGCAGTGGTCGTCCTTCCTGCCGGGTCCCCTGAACTTGGGGAGGCTGTTCTTGCACCTCCACCCGTTGTTCTCCACGTTCCAGACCATCATCCTGGCGGCTTCATCCGTGAACTCGTTTTTGATGCCGAACTTTTGTAACGCGTACAGCAGTATGGGCGCGTCGCACTGCATCCACTCCATGGTCCACGTGCCTTTTCCTCCCCACCTCTCTGGTATCTCCACTTTGGAGGCGAAGTAGCCGTCCTCGGTCCTGTTCTCCATGATGAGGTTGCATATTGCGTTGATCCACTGGTCCCTCTTGTCTAGGCCCATGTCCGCCAGTAGCTCTATCTTGTGTATGGGGTGTGCTGCGTCATTGTGTCGCTTGATGGGCGGGTCGGGCCACCGGATGCACTCATCAATTATGGACTGTATCCTGGGGTCCGCCGAAAGCTCCTGGAACTCCCTTGGGGCGCCTTCGCCTTGTAGCAGCTTGAGGTTGTACCTGACCCACAGCTCCTCCGATGACTCCAGGTATGGAACCGGGTCATGGTTGAGGAACTCCTGGATGCCCATACATCAACGTCTGGTTTTTCAGATAAAAAGATGAGCGATGATGAAAATAGGTGGGGGATGGGTGAAACTAGTCGGTGCGCCTGTAGTACCCTGGCCTCGGCATGTAGATGGTGCCGTCCTTCATCAGCACGCTGATGAGTCTGGCTCCCTCGCTCCTGTTGATGCCGTAGTCGTTTGACAGCGTCTCGTAGAGGTCGCTCTCCTTCACTGAGCCGCTGATGCGCTCCGTCTCGCTGATGACCTGCAGTGCCTTCTGCAGCTGATTCTGCAGGCTCCTGGGCTTGCCAGTGTACAGGATATCTATGTCTATCTGTCCGGTCGCCATGTCGATGCCCACCTGCTCGAGGCTCTTCTGGGTCAGGTTGATTACAGCCTCGGCGTCCTCGATTGTGATGATCTCCCTCAGGTGTGCCCTCGCCCTTGCCTCGGATAGCCTGACAAGCGCCTCCAGCTGACGAGCGGTGATTGATATGGCCGATGACTCTCCGCCTTCGATGCTGGCATTCCTCATCCTAACGTAGTAATCCCGGAACCTGTCTATGACCTCCTGCGTCAGGACCGGGTTGATGGTCTTGGCGAAGCTGATGTACTTTTTCATGGTCTCCATGTCAAGCGGCGGCGTCAATAGGGTCTGATCCCTGGCTAGGTTGAGTATGTGCGACGCGATCTCAGTGTCCAGCTGGTTGTCTGGCGTGTCCCTGAGGACGAATATGATATCGAACCTGCTGAGTAGGGTGACTGGAAGCGTGATGTTCTGTCCGATGGTCTGGTACGGGTTGTACCTGCCGAGGGTGGGGTTCGCAGCTGCCAGTATGCTGCACCGGGCGTTCAGCGTCGCCACGATACCTCCCTTGGCGATGGGCACGATCTGCTGCTCCATGGCTGGGTGTATCGCGCCTCTGTCTTCATCCCTCATCTTGTCCATCTCGTCGATGCAGCAGACTCCCTTGTCGGCGAGGACTAGGGCACCTGCCTCAAGGACAAAGCTTCCCGTGCCTCCCTCCTTGACGACCGCTGCCGTGAGTCCCGCTGCCGTGCTTCCCCTTCCAGTGGTCATCAAGCCACGGGGGGCTACCTTTGCCGCGAAGGTGAGCATCTGGCTCTTCGCGGTACCTGGGTCTCCCACTAGAAGCACGTTGATGTCTCCCCTGATCCTGACGTCCTCCCGTTCCCTGCTCACCCCTCCGAGGAGCAGGTAGAGGACAGCTTCCTTGATGTAATCGTTGCCGTAGATGCTGGGTGCGATGCTCTTGAGCAGGTTCTGGTGTACGAACGGGTCAGCCGCTATCGCCCTCATCTCCTCCTCTTCCTCTGGGGATAGGTCGAGAAGCTCGGCGTCCCTTCCACTCACGTCAATGTAGCTGGCGTCGATGTTTAGGTCAAAGGTACGGAGTTCCCCTCCCCTGCCATACCGTGGCAGGAGCTTGATGAACCCGGTGAGCGTGATCCTGTCACCTGGACGTGCGATGTCAACGATATCATCCTTTAGCTCCACGTTGACTGATCGCGGAAGCTGTCCTGGTGGGAGGTCCTCGGGACGCTCCTGTATGGTCACTTTCTGTGAGTCGACGAACACGGATTCCCTGGGCACCAGCTCGAATCCCTTCCTGTTGTCACATGAGATGCATTTCTGGGGCTTCATCATAGTCTGGCCGCTCTGCTCAAGGTGATTTAAATCGCCGCAGATTGAGCACCTGAATGTGGCTCTGGTAACAAGCGGGGTGACGGATGAGGCTCTCACGATGATCCCGTGGATCATGACGAGGTGGCTGATGTGAACGGAGCCTATCTTCCTTAGCTGGGTGTCGGCGGGTAGGTTCCTGTAACGGATGTTTATCCTGTCAAGACTCTCAGCGAAAAGTGGGTCCCTTGTCCTGAGCTTGCTCCTCACGACAGAGGTGAAGAGTACAGAGTGGGTCTCGGGGTCGTCCAGAATCATTCGCGCCAGCTCGGCGTCGAAGCCGTACAGGTCCGTGAAGTTGATGAGTAGGCTCTTCTCTCCCTTGACCACCATCTCGCTGATTGCCTGCTCGTAGACGAGTTCTCCCTTGTCGTCCTCGTGGTCCTCGATGAACCGCGTGAAGGCCCCTTCCATGGACTCCTGTCTAGCCATTACTCTTCACCCAGCTCCTGCATGGTGTCACGCCACTCCGAGACTATCCGGTGAACCTCATTATATAGGGCAGTCTCACTTGGTTGTAGTACCCTGGTGGGTGAATCTGCCTGTGAGGTAGCCTGCCTAGTAATTCTGTTGATCCTTGACTCGAGTATGTCCCTGAAACGGGCCTTCATCCTGTTCTGAAGGCTCTCGGGCTCGTTGTTGTCCCTGGCCGATGTGAAGGACTGGTACGCCTTCTCGTAGAAATCATCCGGGATGGGGCCCGGCGGTCCGGCTGGGTTTATCCTCTCCTTGAAGTGGATCTGGGTCCACTCGTTGGTGGTGAGTGTCTCGTCTACTAGCTCGGCCAGTCCGTTCTGGATTAGCTGTCTGGCGACCCAATAGTATGTGTTGAAATCCCTGTTCTCCTCCACTGCGTCGAACTTGTACCCGACGATGATCACCTCGGGTATGTTCCTCAACGCCTTGCAACGTACAACATTATTCTCATGCTCTAGGCTGGGCTGCCGGCTCATAATGTCTCACTTGGATGTGACATTCTTATAGAGCTATCCTCGCAGACGATGAGAGTAATTGAAGTTTAAATCACGCCCTGTCTTCTCTGAACTGTGCAGCTCAACCTAGACAACCTCAAGGGCATCGATGGGCTAGTTGAACGAGTCAACGAGCTCAGGCAGGAGTCGAGGGTCAGGAAGATGGTGGAGGACAGGATGGATGAGTTCCGCCTGGTCCATGGGATGGACACCTACAAGTGGTACGAGGAGCTGGTCTACTGTCTCCTTACGGCCTACGCGAGCGCGGCCATGGGGCAGAGATGCGTTGACGCCCTCTGCCGTGACAACGTGCTCCTTGAGGGCTCCGAGGAGGACATCAGACGGGTGTTGGTGGAGACGGGTCACAGGTTCCCCAACAAGCGATCCGAGTACATCTACGACACTAGGGGGCTAGCCCCGATGATCAAGGAGACACTACAGGGGTTCGGTGACAGCAAGGAGGCTAGGACGTGGCTTGTGAAGAATGTTAAGGGCCTCGGCTGGAAGGAGGGGAGCCACTACCTGAGGAACATCGGGTACTTTGACCTGGCAATCATCGACAGGCACATACTGAACAACCTCAGGGAGTTCGGGTTGCTGGATGAGGACGGCAGGAAGGGGCTGACGAGGAAGAGGTACTTGGCCATCGAGGAGCTGCTTGACGTGGTGGCCGAGAGGCTACAGCTTGAGCCCGGTGAGCTGGACCTTTACATGTGGTACAGGAAGACGGGCAAGGTTCTAAAGTAGAATATTCTGCGTAACGTATCATCTAATATACCATAAGACAGCCCCTTCCCTGTGAGTTCAATGGGAGACAAGGTCAAGGTTGGCATAGCCAAGTTCATCCACGACGGCAACTACGCGAGGGCGGAGTTCGACGCCGGACCGGATATCATGGAGAACAACGGCCTCTATGAATTATTGGAAGCTCAAGGGGTCGAGGTCACCGAGACCAAGACGGCTAGGCTGACAGAGGAGGACGAGAAGGAGTACGGCACCATCTACAGGCTTGGTCTAGCCAGCGGTCACATGTCCGAGATTGTTTCCTCCCAGATTAAGAGGGGCGAGTTCAGCCTCGCATTGATATCAAACTGCATTGGCTTGATGGGGGTCCTCGGCGGAGTCCAGAGGTCAGGTGACGACCAGCCGTTGCGTGTGGGGCTCATCTATTTTGATGCCCACGCCGACATAAACACCCCCGAGACCACCCGCAGCGGTTTGATGGGCGGGATGCCGGTGGCGTCAGCCACGGGAATGTGCTTCCACAGGCTCAGGAGGCAGGCGGGGCTTGAGGTCCCTCTACCAACCAGGTACGTCACCTATGTTGGCGTGCGTGAGGTGGATGCCCTTGAGTACGAGATCCTTGACAGAAGCGACGTGGAGTACATCACTGTCGACGATGTCAAGGAGATGTTCCCCACCATCAGGGAGCAGATGGAAAGGCTATCAGGGATCACCGACCTCATCTACATCCACATTGACACTGATGTCCTGAACCCGGGTGAGATGCCCGGACATACGACGCCTGAGCCCAACGGCTTCACCAGCGAGCAGCTCGCCGGGTGCCTTGAGCTGATGTGCAGCTACCCTAACGTGGCCTGTCTGGGGGTTGCCAGTATGCCCACCGAGGGCGACCCCGAGGGTGCGTCCATCAGGGCATTCCACAACATGATCCAGGGCGCGATGAGGGGATTGAGGAACCGTTAATTCAAACCCGACGCGTCTACCGTTGAGTATACAATAATAGTGAGGGAGTCACCTTGTTTCCCTATGAAGGTCAATGTTGACGGGGAGGAGATGGATGTCCTGGCCGTCTGGCGCGAGGGAGGCGTCGTCAAGATGGTGGACCAGAGGAAGCTTCCCCACAGCTTCGAGATCATCGATCTGAGTGACCACAGGGAGACGGCTTGGGCCATCAAGGTCATGGTCACCCGGGGCGCCGGCAGCATCGGCTGCGCCGCTGGCTTCGGCATGGCCCAGGCGGCGCTGGAGGCCGCTGACCTGCCGGAGGAGGAGTTCACGGCGTACCTCAACGATGCAGCCGGTACGATCCGCAAGACGCGTCCCACGGCCGCGAACCTGTTCAAGGCCGTTGACAGGTGCCTGAAGGCCGCTGATTGGGGCAAGGTGCCTGTCAAGGTTGAGAACGTGGTCAAGGAGGCCGAGCTGATCCTCAAGGACGATATCAAGGCGACGGAGGAGATCGCCAAGGCCGGGGCTAAGCTCATCAAGGACGGTTTCAAGGTTCTAACACACTGCAACGCGGGGGCACTGGCCTATATCGGCTTGGGCACGGCGCTGGCGCCCATCAGGCGGGCCCACAGCGAGGGAAAGAACGTCTTCGTGTGGGTGGACGAGACCCGGCCGCGGGGCCAGGGTGCCAGGATCACGGCGTGGGAGCTGGAGCAGGAGGGTATTCCCTATGCGTTGATCGCCGATAACGCGGCGGGTTATTACATGCAGCGGGGCGAGGTTGACTTGGTCATCGTGGGGGCGGACAGGATAGCAGCCAACGGTGACACTGCGAACAAGATTGGGACATATGAGAAGGCGGTGGTGGCCTTTGAGAACAAGATCCCGTTCTGGGTGGCCGCGCCGGGTATGACCATTGACCTGCAGACGGAGAGCGGCGATGACATCGAGATCGAGGAACGGGACCCCGAGGAGGTCACCAGGATGTGGGGGTTGAACGATGAAGGCGAGGCGACCACCATCAGCGTAGCGGCGGAGGGCACCAGCGCCAGGAACCCGGCGTTCGACGTGACGCCTGCAAAGTTCATTGACGGGTTCATTACGGAGCACGGCTTGATAGAGAGGCCCTTCACTGAGGCATTCTACTGGCTGTATGGACAGCCGGGTCTTCCCCCGGGCTTCAAGTACGCGGGGACCTAGTTTTCATCGAGCTCAACTGGCTCTTCCAGTTCCACCTTCTCGTGCATGTACATGCCGAGGAGGACGGGGCCGCTGGACAGGTTTCCGAAGATGGGGACCTTGCTTACGTTCTCGGTCTCCATGAGTTCGGCTACTTCTGTGAGCGTGGTGTTGTACCTTACCCAAACCAGGGGGTCGGACATTACGCTGCCGACATCCACCATGTCGGGGTCCAGTGATTTGTCTATGTCTGACCTTGTGACCATCCCCACGGGGTAGTCTTCCTCCATTACCAGCAGGCACTTCACGTTGAAGTAGCCCATCATGCTTGATGCTGACCTGACTGACTTTCCGCGGCCTATGGTGATTATATCCTTCACCACTATTTCTTTGACGTCGATACCCATCACTAACCAACTGAAATCACTTCATGGGAACGAATGTTATACTTTATGGAAGTGTAAATGGTGCCTTGGGATAGGTACCTGTAATCTTTATCAGTGGGGGGCAGTTTGAGGTGACCAAATCTCTTAAATTAATGGATTGCATGAGTTTGTGCAGTCCCGCCCGCCCTAGCTCAATGGCAGAGCATCCGGCTGTAGTCATCGCCCCGTGGGGCAGTGGCAATCAGACCATGAGCAGACACCGGAGGGTTGCAGGTTCAACTCCTGCGGGCGGGACCATATTCAATGAAGGTCGGTAGTTCAAATCTACCACTTGGTTTGTAGAAAGTTCATATTTTATTAAGG
>JABXKY010000122.1 GCA_013619005.1 Candidatus Bathyarchaeota archaeon
CGAGCGTTGATCACCGTGGCGCTGGTGCTTGTTTTATCGTACTCGGGGCTTATGGTGTCCAAGCTCCCCCGAGACGATGATTTCCTCAAAGTAATCCTCGATGCTGAGTTTCTCGATCTTAGCTCTCTGCCAAACCGAGGCACCGTTTGTGATCATGGTGAGCCTGTACTTCTTGCCCAATGCATCCATGACCCTCCTCGCGTCGGGGAAGATATGGAGCTCCTTCAAAGTCTCGGTGCCGAAGAGCCGCGCATAATCACCGGCACTGGTCTCCAAGGCGATGCCGTCGAGGACCGACTCAATGTGCCTCTCTCGTATATCCTGCTCGTCCAAGCCTTCTGAAACCAGCGCCATGTAGTCCTGTTTGAATATGGCCCACTCGATGTCATAGATCCTGGCTACGGCGTCTCTGGGGTAATCGCTTTCACGTGAGAGTTTGTCTATGATGATTAACCTAGTCTTTTGGTGGCCATCCCCGAGGTCACAGATTGTGTCGTCCAGATCAAAGCATACTACCTTCAATGAGACCACAAATTCAGTGTATCACCCGTATAATATGTTATTCACGGGGGGCTCTGGAAAGTCTTAGAAATTCACTGCCCCCCTATGATGTGAGGCTTTATCATTGGATTTCATGTCACAGGAGCGTCTGCTTGCCAGCGAGATTTACCAGAGGAGGGAGGAGGGGTGCGATGTCAGCGGTGTCGAGAGGCGGCTCGCCTCGATTCTTGAGGACCGGGAGGATAACTGGGATGGGAACCTGTCCTCGCTGTGGACTGACCTGGAACGGTTAACCCCTGAGCCGGGCTTCAAGTACCATGAGCCATCCGACATAGAATCCATCAGGATGTCAAGGCCCGAAGGAAAGAGGAAATTTGATCACTCCCTATCCGCTGATGAGTACTACGACAGGGTGTACGGCGCATGGCTTGGCAGGTGCGTGGGCTGCGTACTAGGAAAGCCCGTGGAGGGCTGGCCCCGTGACAGGATAGAGGGGTACCTCAGACTGAGCGGCTCCTATCCGCTGGACGATTACATTCCTGAAATAGTCACAGCGCCTGAGGGGTACACTCTTCATCCCAGCTACCCGGAGTCCATGAGGGGGACCATCAACGGTATGCCCCGAGACGATGACCTTGACTACACGATTCTCGGTTTACATGTCCTTGAGGAGCATGGTTTCGGGTTCACCGCGGCTGACGTCGCGTCCGAGTGGCTGACCCACCTTCCCTACAACCTGGTGTACACCGCCGAGAGGGTGGCGTACAAGAACCTCATCAACGGGCTCAAGCCAACGGAGACCGCTACCTACCAGAACCCTTACAGGGAGTGGATCGGCGCCCAGATCAGGGCCGATATCTTCGGGTACGTTGCCCCGGGACTGCCCGAGGCTGCAGCCGAGTTTGCATTCAGGGACGCGTCTCTATCTCACGTCAAGAACGGGATATATGGGGAGATGATCGTGGCCGCCATGATCTCAGCTGCCTTCGAGTTGGACGATGTTAAGGAGATAATCAACGTGGGGCTAGGAGAGATACCTGAGAACTCCAGGTTAGCCGAGGCGGTCAGGAACCTCGTGCAGTGGAGCAGGGAGTACCCTGACTGGGGCTCATGCTGGGACAGGGCAATGGAGGACTACGATGATCTCTCCTGGGTCCACACCATCAACAACACTTTGTTCATCCTCCTGGGTCTCCTCTACGGCGAGGGCGACCTTGGCAAAACCGTTTCCATCAGCGTGATGTGTGGACATGACACCGACTGCACTGGCGCATCCGCTGGCTCTATCATCGGTACCATGCTAGGAGCCAAGGCGCTTGAGGCGATGTGGGTCGAACCGCTTCAGGACAGAGTCCAGAGCATACTTGCCGGGTTCTCGGAGTCAAAGATATCTGAGCTGGCTAGGAAGACCGTTGTTCTCGGGGAGACCTTCCGGGCCACGCATTCCTAGGTTGAATCTATACCCACGATTTTCTTTCAATAATACATCCTTGTCCACTACAGGGGTGGGGTGTATATCATCCGGTCTTCTCCAATATTTTAAGAATGAGTTACACCTAAAAACTCAGTTGATTGACGTATGAAGATCACAAAAGTTGAGATCATCCCCGTGGATATTCCGCGGACCAAGGTTTTGACACTGGCAAGGTACGGTAACCTCGGGAAGGGAGGCATGTTCGAGTTCGTCCTGACGAGGATTCACACAGATGAAGGGATCACAGGGGTTGGAGAGGTTCCGCCGCTACCGCCTCTATCCCCAGAGTCACAGCCCGTGATCGTTGATGTTCAGAAAAAGTGGCTCGTACCGGGACTGCTAGGTATGGACCCGTTCGAGACCGAGGCCATCTGGGAGAAGATGGACTTCATAGCACCAACCTATACCATGGCGAAGGCCGCCATCGATATGGCGCTATGGGATATCATGGGAAAATCCCTGGATATGCCCGTCCACAGGCTCATGGGTGGCTCGAAACCTGAGAAGATACCAAACGTCGGGCTCGTGGGCATTGATAAGCCTGAGGTCGTTGCGGATGTCGCAGAGGGCTTTGTGAAGGAGGGCTACCAGGGTATCAGGCTTAAGATTGCCCCGGGCAGTGACGTTGACTGCGTCGCCGCGGTCAGGGACGCCATCGGCGGAGGCGTGGACCTGCGGGTTGACTGCAACCAGGGGTACAGGACCGCCGAGGCCGTCAAGATGATCAGGGATATCGAGCCATACGGCATCGAGTTCGTTGAGCAGCCTACGGTGTGGTGGGATTTCAAAGGCATGGCAGAGGTTGCGATGGCAGTTGATACCCCCCTCATGGCCCACGAGTCAATGTACCTTCTATCCGACGTTAAGAACCTCATCGATGCCGGCGCTGTCGGAGTTATGGGGTTGAAGACCTACCGTCCCTGGGGAGGGTTGACGGGGGCCAGGAGGCTCCTTGAGATGGCCCGCGTCATGAACATCCCGTGCATGTTCCACGACGACCTGGAGATGAGCGTGAGCCTCGCGGCCGCCACACAGATAATAACGGCTTACAGGAACGTCATCACACACAAGTGTGAGCTCTCAGGTTACCCCGAGTGGATGGGGGACGACGTGACCACGGAGTCTGTGCGGTTCGAGAAGGGATACGTCCATGTGCCCGAGGGGCCCGGTCTGGGCGTCGAGCTGGACGAGGACAAGGTGGAGAAATACACCAAGGGTATCATAACCCTTGAGTGACCCCTTTTTTTTTATTCGGGAAGATATTTTCTGGGGAACTTTGCCACGACGGTGTAGTTGGGGTCCACAGTGTTGGCTATTGTGCACCTTCCCACCTGGCTTAGCATCTGGAGGGCGTCCCATCTATCGTACCCGTAATCAGTGATGAGCCATTTGATGAGCTCAAAGTGGGCTATCTTGAAAGCCTCCATGAGGGGCCTGCTGCTGCCCGCCACCATTATCCAGTCATCGTTGATGACTCGCGGCCACTCGATCTGCTCCTTTATCAGGCCTACCTTGAGCTGTAGCTCGGAGCTAGTCTCAAGGGCTACCCCGCATAGCTCCCCGTCGCCCTGCGCGGCGTGGATGTCACCGAAAACAAGTAAGCCTCCTTTCCATGACACTGGCAAGTGCAGGGTTGAGCCCACGCAGACTTCAGGCGAATCCATGTTGCCGCCGTACTCGCCCGGGGTCAAGCTCATCTCGACGCGGCCGTAGCGGGGGGCGACGCCGATGCTACCTATGAAAGGATGGAGTGGGATAACTGGGTTCTTGAACCTGCTCCCGGGAAAGTTGATTGTGGCCGTGTTGTTCTCCCGGTCCAGGGCCCACTCGTACCTAGTCCTGGGTATGGGGTCGTTGAGCAGGAGCCTCCTGCCGGGGGCCTCCTCGGTGAGTCCACCGAAGTTGGAGGCGTTGGCTGACCAAGCAGTTGGCCGCGTCAGTGTTATCCTCTGGATCTCCACCGTCAACGTGTCACCGGGCTCGGCGCCCTCCACGTAAAATGGGCCCGTCAGTGGGTTCGATGGGCTGTACAATGTTTCGGGGCTGCTCTGCCTCATCTCGTCCGTGATCTTGTTTCCGTCTTGGTCGAGTCCTCCGGCGTCCACGGTGGTTGCTATGATGGTGTCCCCGGGGCTCACGCGTAGGGCTGGGTGGTTTGGGCCGTATGTGTGGTAGTATTTTGTCGGCTGGAACCTATGAATCATGTAGTAGGGTTGGGGCTGGATATCTTAACTGTTTTCAGTTCCTTTTCTCATATTTTCCAGTCTTTCTCGTCCAGCTCTTTCACGAGGTCCACCAGTAGGTTGACCAGGGCATCATTCATGGCTGCTCCCTTCTCCTGTGTGGCCTTGGTGGGGTCCCCTGTGACCCCGTGCGGGGTGATCTCGTCGAAAGTCCATTTCCAGTCGACGTGTTCTGGCAGGTCAGGTACAACTCCAACAGCCTTCTCCATATCCACCAGTGACGGGTCGACCCTGAGCATTATCGACGTCTCACCCTCTCCCCCATGGCCGAGGCCGTCCCAGACCTCGAAGGTTCCCTCGGGGACCAGCTGGCCCGCGGTGACCCACCACGCCGATAGGACAGCCATCTTGAACTCAGGGTGCTCTGCCCTGTACTCGTTGGTGGCCGCCTCGACCGCCGGTATGTTTCCGTCGTGGCCGTTGACTATGATGAGCCTGTTGAGCCCGTGCTTCCGGAGGGAGTCGAAGACCTCCCTGAGTACGCGCATCAGGGTCTCGGTGCTCAGGGAGATGGCTATTGGGAAGTTCGAGTAGTGGGCGCTCATCCCGTAGGGGATGGGAGGCAACATCAGCATACCATTGACCCTCATGGTTACCTCCATGGCTACGTGCTCTGAGACCAGCGTGTCGGTGCCGTAGGGTAGGTGCTCCCCGTGGTACTCGGTGGAGCCCACCGCTAAGATCGCCTTGTCATATCCTTCCTTGAACTCATGGCCCTTCATACGAAGAAACGGCTTGAACCCTGAACCTGACATGGTTAAACAATGAATCATGCACCTAAATCGATTTTCTTATAAAACTATAATCTAGGCTGTCCTTTGATGGGCTTACTCTAGTCTTTTCACGAACTCCAGCACGTGTCCCTCCGGGTCCTCGATCAGGAACACCTTGGCAACTGTTGAGAAGGACCTAACCTCATCGTCCAGCATCTTGACGCCCTTATCCTTAAGGTACCTGAAAAACTCCTCGATGTCCTCATCTGGAGCCAGGTGGAACGCGGGCATCACCGGTTTGGTATCGGACGCGGGAAGGTACCCGTGCCCGTCCGCAACGAGCCCTATCAACGAGTCCGGTGTGACCCGGTACTGCCAGACGTGATCTGATTCCCTGTACTCTGTGAGCCCGAGTATCTCCTTGTAAAAATGTTTGGCCCCCTCAAGGTCCCTGTAGTAGAGGAACACCTTGAACCTGTCGAACTTCATGTGTAATCAACCCGAAAAAAGGGGATAAAAGTTTTGATTCACCCCAGACTGGGGCGTGTCACCTAAAACTCAGTATTTAAAACATATACTGTAAATGATTTGATGATCGCGTTGTCGGGCAGAGTAAGTCAACTCCTAGAGAGACATATAGACCTGAGGCACACCGAGTACAGGACGTACAGTGAACTATCGATATGGGACCACGGGGTAGACCCATCCGATCCCATCGTAGTACGGAAGGCGAAAGCCCTCAAGCTCCTTCTGGACGAGACCCCCGCCATAATCATGGACAACGAGCTAGTCGTCGGCCTCAGGACCCTCTACGGCCAGGTGGCAGAGGGTGAGAACATCCTCAGGGGCACATACATGCTGCCCGTCAACCCCGCAACGGACCACAAGAAGGCGTTCTACGCAAGTTACCTCACAGAGGAGGAATCCGTGGAAGCCAGGAGTTACAGTATACTAGAGGGGTCTTATACGTCCCATGTTCCATTCGGCACTGCCATGGTCCTTGAGCTAGGAATTGGGGGCGTCAGGGAGAAGGCTCTCAAACGAATAGGTCCCAGTAACTCAAGTGCACAGAACGATTTCCTCAATGCAGTGGTCATCTGCTTTGACGCCATATCTGATTTCATAGGTAAACACGCGGAGGAGACGCAAAGGTTAGCCGAGGCATCCAGTGACGAGGCGAGGAAACAGGAGCTCTTCAGGATGTCTGATTCGATACGTAGGATCACCAAGGGGCCTGCCAAGAGTTTCCACGACGCCGTCCAGCTCTTCTGGCTGTGCACCGTGGTCATGGCCGTTGAGAGCCAGGGTTGCCTACCAATAGGCAGGCTCGACTACGACCTGTGGCCATACCTTAAGGCGGACCTGGACTCGGGGGCAATCTCCCTTGATGACGCCCAGGAGCTTGTAGATTGCCTCTGGATTAAACTCAACTTCGAGACCGACCTCACGTCAGACTCCTGCCGCAACGTCACCATCGGCGGCACTCACCCCGACGGCTCTGACTCAACAAACGAGCTGTCATACATGTTCATGGCGGCGTCCGACAAGCTAAGGCTGGCCGACCCCAAGCTCAACGTAAGGTTCCACGAGGGCTCCCCTGAGAGGCTGTGGAGCACAGCGGTTGAACTGATAAAGTCAGGTCTAGGTGGGTTCCCGGCTTTCTACTGCGACGAGGCCATCATAGAGTCCCTTCTGAGGATGGGCATGTCCATCGAGGACGCAAGGTCCTATAGCTGCGACGGCTGCCAGGAGATTATCATACCGGGTAAGGGAGATTTCTACCCGGTCCACACGGCCGTGAACCTTCTGGAATGCGTCCAGAGGACTGTTGGAGTGGAGCCGGCTATAGTGGACCCCCGGGTCCCCAAGGTGGATTACCCGGAGCCATCTGATTACCCCACCTTCAATGATTTCTTCAACGCGTATCTAGCAAACATGGACGCACTGATAGTTGAGACCGTTAAGGATGGCAACAAGCGGGATACAGGATATGGTCTCTACTCCCCAGTTCCTTTCCTCTCCGCCACCCTAGAAGGCTGTATCGAGAACGCCTCCGACAAGACCACCGGAGGCTGCACATACAACTGGACAGGGTGCAACGGCCAGGCCTTCGCTACCACCGTCAACTCCCTCGCCGCGGTCAAGAAGATGGTGTACGACGAGAACCTAGTCACTATCTCCGGGTTACGGGAGCAGCTCCTGGAGGACTGGCCCGATGAGCGGCTCCGCCAGTACGCACTGAACCGCGTACCCAAGTGGGGTAATGACGACGACTATGTTGATGACATCGCAGTGAAGGTGGCTGAGCACTTCCTTGCAGAGGCAGGTAAGTACGATAACCCCAGGGGAGGACCCTACTATCCCGGCATATTCACGTTCCACCACGTCAGCAGAGGGATCAGGACCTCGGCGTCGCCAGACGGACGCGTGACGGGTGACACTGTCTCGAC
>JABXKY010000188.1 GCA_013619005.1 Candidatus Bathyarchaeota archaeon
CCATCAGGGGCAGTGGGTCCTGAACTGGCTTGGGGCTGCAGTAGGCGCCGTCTATCCTGTAGTATTTCCCCTCGTAGCTGGGGTTCTCCTCGCTCCAGAGGAGCTTGATGATCCTGGCCGCCTCGTCCAGCCTCTTGGATCTGCTGCCAAGTGAACCGTAGTCGTATCCATACCCCTTGAACTCGTCTTGGTGCCAGCCGGCGCCGATGCTCAGGATAGCGCGGCCGTCTGTGATGTTGTCCAGTGTTGCCGCCATCTTGGCCGTCAAGGCTGGGTTCCTGAAAGGAACCGCTAACGTGAGCTGCCCGAACCTGACCCTTTCAGTGTGTGCGGATAAAGCCGTACCGAGGGTCCAGCACTCCATCCGGGAGCCGGCTTGGCTCTCGTACATCCCATGCACGTGGTCGCTGATCCAGATGCCGTCGTACCCCAGTTGTTCTGTTTTCTCAGCCATCCCCCTCAGCTGACTGTAGGGTCTTCCCTCCGGGGGGATGAATACGCCGAATTCACTCATGACCTAACTATCGCTTTTTGCGCTATTTTATTCTCCGATTGAGGTATTCTGGATATTTTGAACCTCTTTAAGGGCCTTCACGGCGACCTCTATCATGTCATCTGTGGGCTCCTTGGTGGTCAGCTTCTGGAAAGCCAGACCCGGCTTGATGATGACCTGCATGAGCGCGTTGTCCCTGTACTTGTCGCTGAGCTTCAGCACCTCGTAGCTGGCGCCCGCTATCACCGGGATCAACGCGAGTCTGTATGAGAGCCTCAGAATGAAAGTGGTCTTGGGAACCAACGCGAATAACGCGATGCTGACTATCATAGTTAGGAACAGGAACGATGTGCCGCACCTGAGGTTCAGCTTGCTGTACTTTGCCACGTCCTCGGTTGACATATCGGAGCCAGCCTCGTAGGCGTTGATGGCCTTGTGCTCGGCGCCGTGGTACTGGAGCACCCTCGCCACCTCGCCCCACTGTGAGATGGCCCACAGGTAGCCCGCGAAGAGGCTGAGGCGTATTCCCGACTCCACGATGTTGAAGATAATCCCCTCTAGCCCCAAGTAGTTGGTCAGTATGAACGGGATTGCGATGAATAATCCGTTTATCACTAGGAGCATGACGATGAGGAGAAGGTAATCCGACCACGTGAACTCCTCTTCCTCCTCCACGAGGGCCACATTGGCGCTGTGCATCATGCTCTTTATGCCGTAGTACATGGTCTCGAACAGCATGGCGATGCCCCTGATGAAGGGGAGCCCAAGAAGTTTGAAACGCTTCGTTATGCTGTTGATCTCTATGCTGTCGGTGGCGATCTCGTTGTCAGGCTGCCTGACGCACATGACCATGGTCCCACCTGAGCGCATCATCACTCCCTCTATGAGTGCTTGACCGCCGTAGGCGAGGCTCTGCTCTTTTTCCGACATGATGCAAAAGAAAGGGGGTGAAGCAGTATAAACCCTGCCTATTGATTCTAGCTCCTCCACATGCTGCTGAAACTGATTATATAATCGCATTTCTTGCAGCGGTAGGCGTGGTGCCCTCCGATTATTCCCTTGAACTTTATCTGATCAATGTCATCCTCGGTTAACTCGGCGCGCGCGCCAACAACAAAGATTAGCACTGCAATGATTAACACCAACTGTAACGGGGCTAACCCTTTCCTCGACGGCATCCAGTAAGACCAGATTGTTCTCTGGTCTGATTGTTTTTAAACGCTAGTGGTTAATCCAGCTTTCTTGGCTCTCTGCTCTACCGTTATTCGTGTGGGAATGTTCTCTGATATTGATCAATCCCTGAAGAATGTTTGATCGTACCAAGTGTTCTACATTCTAGGACAATTGTACTAAAACGTCGGATAATATACTCGTTAAGTTCACGTTTATTTAACGGAAGTGTAGGGAAAGTGATACGAAACTTAACAGAGAAAAGACCCGGTAAACGGGCGTTGATCACCGTGGCGCTGGTGCTTGTTTTATCGTACTCGGCGCTTATGGTGGGCAACTCACTGAACACGATCCAGGACATGGGGGCCAGAGGAGAAAGCGTTACAATATCAGGGCGTGGATTCGATGGTGATTCAATCCAAACAGCATACTCTGCATCAGAAGCAGTGGCAGCTGTTGCCGATACGGCGGCGGCTCAAGACAGGTCGAAATCCGCGTCCGGTAACCTCGTTACTGCCCTTTTCGATCTAGCCGTCGTGGCTGATGTGGAAAGCGTAGATGATGAGGTGATGGGTGAGATGTTCGCGGAGAGGATGGTGGTGTACACCGCCCGGCTCGGTGTGAAGGTAGATGACGTTGATGACGCTCTCGAGGAGGTCAGGCTCATCATGGTCATCCACGGCGGCTTCATATC
>JABXKY010000023.1 GCA_013619005.1 Candidatus Bathyarchaeota archaeon
AGCAGGCAAGAGCAACGGACGGGAGGCTGCACATCGCCCATGTGAGCACCGCCGGCTCAGTAGCCCTCATCCGTCACGCTAAAGAGGAGGGAATCCCCATCACCGCCGAGGTTACGCCTCACCACCTGACCCTTACCGAGGAGCGGGTTATGAGCCACTCCGGTTATGACACCAACTCTAAAGTGAATCCACCGCTGAGGACATACAGGGATGTTCAAGCACTCATCGCAGGTCTGAGAGAGGGGGTGATCGATGCTATCGCCACTGACCACGCTCCGCATACTATTGAGGATAAGATGTGCGAGTTCACCAGGGCTCCATTTGGAATCAGTGGGTTTGAGACAGCGTTGGGCAGTCTAATGGGGTTGGTACATCGGGGAGAGCTCGATCTAATGACACTTATCGCAAAGCTTACACGCGAACCGGCATCCTTCCTGAGGCGAGCTGACCTGGGTACGTTTGAGGCCGGTACTGTGGCCGATGTCACCATATTCGACCCAAATGTGGAGTGGGTAGTTGACCCCGATAACTTCGTCTCAAAGGGTAGAAATACTCCGCTTGCTGGCTCTGTGCTCAAGGGCAAGGTGATGGCTGTTATTGCTGGTGGAGAGATAGTCTATAGTAACAGTGCAATCCGTTTCAACTAGAACAGTAGATTAGCTGAGACGGTATGAATAAATCAGGACATTTCAAGGAAGGGGATTTATATGCCGAAGCGCACTGATATTAATAAGGTTATGATCATCGGTTCCGGACCCATCGTCATTGGTCAGGCGTGCGAATTTGACTATTCCGGCACGCAGGCCTGCAAGGCGCTGAGAAAACTGGGATATGAGATCGTTCTCGTCAATTCAAATCCCGCTACGATCATGACCGATCCCGGTATGGCAGACGTAACCTATATCGAACCTCTCAACCTCGATACCATGACCAAGATTATCGAGAAGGAACGCCCCGACGCCCTGCTCCCGAACCTTGGAGGACAGACAGGACTGAATCTCTCCTCGGAGCTGGCTAAGGCGGGCGTGCTGGAAAAATATGGCGTTAAGGTAATTGGTGTGAACATTGACGCCATTGAGCGCGGCGAGGATCGCCAGATTTTCAAGGAGACTATGACGAGCATAGGTCTCGAGATGCCCAAGAGCGAGATCGCTTACAGTGTCGAGGAAATGGAAATAATTGCAGGAAAGCTTGGATTCCCGGTAGTGCTTCGTCCCGCTTACACCATGGGCGGCACCGGGGGAGGTCTTGTCTACAACCTGGAGGAGCTGCGTACGGTCGGGAGTCGAGGTCTGGCTGCCAGTCTGGCTAAGCAGGTTCTGGTAGAAGAATCAGTCCTCGGATGGGAGGAGCTAGAGCTCGAAGTAGTGCGGGACGCCAAGGGCCAGAAGATCACCGTCTGTTTTATCGAGAACGTCGACGCCATGGGTGTGCACACCGGGGATTCCTACTGCACAGCACCCATGTTGACCATTGATACGAAACTGCAGGAACGCCTTCAGAAAAACTCCTACGATATTGTAGATGCCATCGAGGTCATTGGGGGCACCAATATTCAATTTGCCCACGATCCCAAAACCGGTCGTGTAGTGGTGATTGAGATCAACCCGCGCACCTCGCGTTCGTCAGCTCTGGCATCCAAGGCAACGGGATTCCCCATCGCACTGGTATCGTCCATGCTGGCAGGGGGTCTCACATTAGACGAGATACCCTACTGGCGGGACGGGACATTAGAAAAGTATACGCCCTCCGGCGATTATGTGGTCGTTAAATTTTCCCGATGGGCTTTTGAGAAGTTCAAGGGAGTGAAAGACAGGCTGGGTACGCAGATGCGCGCGGTAGGCGAGGTCATGAGCATCGGTAAAACCTACAAAGAAGCCTTCCAAAAGGCCATCCGTTCGCTAGAAAACGGCCGCTATGGGCTTGGCTTCGCCAAGGACTTCCATAATAGGTCACTGGAAGAACTGATGGATATGCTGCGCGAGCCGTCCAGTGAACGGCAGTTTATCATGTATGAAGCCCTGCGCAAGGGGGCAGATATTAACGACCTTTATCAGCGCACTTATATAAAGCCCTGGTTCATCGAGCAGATGAAGGAGTTGGTGGAGTTGGAGGAGCAGCTACTGAAGCACAAAGGCAAATTGCCACCTGATAACCTCATCCTGCAAGCCAAGAAGGACGGTTTTGCCGATAAATATCTGTCCAAAATTCTCGAGGTGCCCGAAGCTCAAATCCGTGCTAAGCGTACCGCGCTCGGTGTTGTTGAGGGATGGGAACCGGTGCCGGTTAGCGGCGTGGAGGATGCCGCATATTATTTCTCCACCTACAATGCACCGGATAAGGTAGGAGT
>JABXKY010000035.1 GCA_013619005.1 Candidatus Bathyarchaeota archaeon
CTTCTTCCCTTGTCGACACAGATCTTCATGAGTTGACCCACGCCCTCCCGGTCAATAACCTGGAATGGGTTTGCGGGTAATATTCCACGATCCACAAAGTTCAGAAGGAACTTGCCCTCAGCGTCATCTCTGCTAATTCCGAATGTCATCTGTGTGAGGTCATTTGTTCCGAAGCTGAAGAAGTCTGCGCTCGTAGCTATTTCGTCGGCGGTAAGTGCTGCCCTGGGGATCTCAATCATGGTACCAATCTTGTAGTCGATCTTGACACCCTTCTCTTTCATTACCTGTTCAGCAACCTTCTGGAGTTTCTCACGTTCCTCTTGGAGTTCATTGATGTGGCTTGTCAAGGGAATCATGATCTCCGGGTGCACATCGACTCCCTTTTGGCTCATGTTTAGGGCGCCTTCCATGATTGCCTGAACCTGCATCTCGGTCAAACCAGGATACATGAGGCCTGCACGACAACCTCTGAGGCCAAGCATAGGGTTGGTCTCCCAAAGACTTTCAACGACCTGGAGAATCTTCTCCTTCTCCTCCAGCTCCTTGGCGTTCCCATTGGTGCATCTTAGTTCAGTTACCTCTTGTATGAGCTCTTCACGGGGAGGTAGGAACTCATGCATGGGGGGGTCAATCAGCCTTATGATTACTGGGTACCCGTCCATGGCTTCGAAGATTCCCTCGAAGTCTTTTCTCTGGAAGGGGAGTAGGTTGTTTAACGCCTCCTGGTATTCTTTTACGACTTTGGTTGTCTTTGCCTTCTCTTGGAGTTCAATTAACTCGGTTTTCGCATCCTCATCGCCTGAATTCATCTCAACGCTCTTCTCCAAGGCATCAATCTGTCTTAATAGGGGAGCTGCAACATCACTGCGCAGGATCATGTTGACGACGTTCTCACGTCTACTGATCTCCTCTCCCTCTTGGTCGAAGAACATGTGCTCAGTCCGGGTTAGTCCAAT
The DNA here is from genome assembly GCA_013619005.1 of Candidatus Bathyarchaeota archaeon. Taxonomy (GTDB): domain Archaea; phylum Thermoproteota; class Bathyarchaeia; order TCS64; family TCS64; genus RBG-16-57-9. The sequence continues at coordinate 957 of JABXKY010000035.1, forward strand.
ACCCTTTGCGCCGAACTGTCGCGCTTTGGCTGCATCCTCGGGGTTGTCGGCGTTGGTCCAAACGCCTAATCGTTTTATGTAGTCAGCCCATTCGAGTGCCTCTATGAGCTCCTCTTCTTTTTCGAAGGCTGTTTCAATCTTTGCTACTTTTCCGAGGAAGACTTCACCAGTGGTTCCGTCTACGCTTATCCAGTCGCCCTCTTTGATGGTGTACTGTCCGACGGTGAACAGGTTCCTGCTTGTATCGATCCTGATATCTTCGCAACCTGCTACACAGGGTTTTCCCCATCCACGTGCGACTACTGCCGCGTGACTTGTTCCACCGCCATGTTGTGTAAGGAATCCTTGACTCACCACCATGCCGTTAACGTCATCTGGTGTGGTTTCAGGACGGACAAGAATCACGTCTTCTCCTGCTTTCCCGTGTTCCTCCGCTCGGTTTGCATTGAATATTGCTATGCCCACCGCTGCGCCAGGGCTTGCGTTAAGACCTTTAGCAAGGAGTACTGCTTTCTCCTTTGCCTCTGGATCGAACTGAGGATGTAGAAGCTGATCAACGTTGTTTGGAGTGATTCGGAGGACAGCGGTTTCCTTGGAGATTAGCCCCTCATTTGCCATATCGACTGCGATCTTGATGGCAGATCGTGCAGTCCTTTTACCGGTCCGCGTCTGTAATATCCAGAGTTCGCCTTTTTCTATAGTAAACTCCATGTCCTGCATGTCTTTATAATGCAGTTCCACAATCTCTGCGATGTTCTCTAGCTCCTTGTAGAGTTTTGGTTGTTCTTTATCAAGTTCTGAGAGATGTTTGGGCGTTCGGATTCCAGCTACGACGTCCTCACCCTGTGCATTGAACAGGAGCTCACCGAAGAGACCCTTTTCTCCGTTTCCAGGGTCACGTGTAAACATAACCCCGCTCCCGCTATCCCAGCCCATGTTTCCGAAGACCATGGTCTGTATGTTACATGCAGTACCCATGTCGTCGGGGATACCCTCATACTTACGGTAGGTGATAGCCCTAGGAATATTCCAGCTGTTGAACACCGCTGAGATGGCACGTTTCAGCTGCACCATAGGGTCTTGTGGGAACTCCTCGTCTAGTAGCTTCTTGTATAGCTCTTTCTGGGTTTCAACTGTTTCTTTGAGACCTTCCACGCTGACTTCAGTGTCACCTGAGACCCCTTCCTTCTCTTTGACCTCGTCAAACTCGTGATCGAAGTAGTGACGATCCTGATGCATCACAACATCACTGAACATGGTGACGAATCGCCGGTAGGCATCCCACACAAATCGTTCATCTCCAATTAACTTGATCATAGCTTTAGCGACGTCGTCGTTCATTCCGAGGTTAAGAACAGTATCCATCATCCCAGGCATACTAACT
>JABXKY010000068.1 GCA_013619005.1 Candidatus Bathyarchaeota archaeon
GTCTTGAGACTTTCCTCAAGATCTGCCAGCACTTCATCATATCCCCGGCTGTGAGATTTGCTTGCGATAATGCACTCCTTTCTCCTGGTCTTCATCACTTCACCGATATTTTCTTCAGAGTCCATGTACACCCGTGAGGTATCAATGAAGTTTATGCCGTAATCCAGTGCGGCCTGAATCACCCGGTTAATTGTCTCTTCATCCTTGCCGCCCATTCCCATGGAAAGAGGGATACCCCCCAGGCCCCACCTGGTGACTTCAAGATTAGTTCTTCCCAGTCTGATCTTTTTCATAGTGTGCCTCATGTATTCTTTTATATTTTAAGTGATAAGAAGTCCTTTTTTGATGGAGTAAGTATAGGAAGATCCCTCTTGTGTGTCAATAATAATGATGTATTGGCACACTAAATATTGTGGTAGTAAGCATGAGCAAAAAAGTTCACACTACTTGCCACAAGTCAAAGTCGCCTTCAGAGAAATTTTATTGTAGACTACTTTTGGTAGTGTCAACTATTTCGGCTTTCATAGAGTCAACAAGCATAGCAGTAATGTAAACTTTCGGTGAACAGATTGGCACCACAATATGTGGACATATCATCGGGTAGGAGGAGGGGTTGCCCCCTCCGACCTCCCACACCACCGTACGTACGGATCACGTATACGGCGGTTCATGAAACAGATTGAAGTCTAAGCAATTCGTCTAACAGACACACGAGACCACATTGATCAAAGTATTTCTTCGGGAAGGCCTCATTCATATGTGATGCTCCCGAATTCCACCAAGCTCCACGACCATTACAGGATGAAATGCGAGATCGCTCCTCCACGATGTTTCTTTCCAACAGCTTCCTGTACCGTGTTCGTGATCGCTTCCATTGCCTCCACACTATACACCGCAGTTTGCGTCGTATCCATCCGTCCAGTTCCTCGAAGACTCCCCTTACTTCTGCGAGTCGAAAGTATAGTATCCACCCCTGTAGCAGCGGATTGAGATCCTCTCTAATGAACCGGCCCACATTACGGCCTCTTCCCTGTCGAATAAGTTCTTTCACGTTATTCTTAAGACGTTTCACTGCCTGAGCAGCCACCTTTACGCGGCTCTCTTTGTGAAATGTCATCGAATAACCCAGAAATACTCTTTCCCAGGGTCGGTCTACCGCACTCTTTACCTGATTCACCATAAGCTTTAGGCGGCCTTCCAGAAATCGTGTGAGTGAACCCATAACCCGTTCTCCCGCTTTCTTTGACCCCACATACACATTGCAGTCATCTGCATAGCGACAGAACCTGTGCCCTCTTCTCTCCAGTTCTCTATCGAGATCATCGAGCACAATGTTTGACAGCAGTGGTGACAGTGGTCCACCTTGCGGTGTTCCCTTCCTGTTCACCTCCGTGAGTCCTCCCACCATGACTCCTGATTGGAGGTAACGGCGTATGAGTATCAATACCCCTTTATCCTCTACCTTCCTCGCCACTCGTGCCATCAGGATATCGTGGTTAACTCGGTCGAAGAACTTATCTAAGTCCACATCTACTACCCATCTCTTCCCTCCTCGCACATAGTTTCGGGCTGCTGTAATCGCCTTGTGGGCGCTGCGGCCAGGACGAAATCCATAACTCGATTCAGAAAACCCTGGGTCGAACAGTGGGCTTAACACTTGGTGGAGTGCTTGTTGAATCAGTCGGTCTACCACGGTTGGGATACCCAGCTGTCGTATCCCTCCGTTGCGCTTCGGTATCTCTACCCGGCGCACCGGTTGTGGTATGTACTTCCCTTCAAGCAACTCCTCTTTGATCCTGGGCCACTGTACCTTGAGGTAAGGACGAAGTTCACCTACGGTCATATGGTCTACTCCCGCCGCTCCCTTGTTCCTTTCCACTCGATGCAGGGCCTTTACCATGTTCTCACGTGCGACCACCGCTCCCATTAATTGCCTATCCTGCGGATTGGAGTTATCTCTCCTTGCCGTGGAGTTTGATGCACCTCTCCTGGGCCATCGAGAGTTCCGCTCTCCCTCTCCCAAGAAGGTCGTGGCCTTTTCAGACCCCATTGTCTGCATCTCCTTCTCCATCGAAATTCAAGTCTCCTTTCCCCTGCTTCATGTTCGGGCCTTCAACTCGGTCGCTGAGCTTACTATGCCCTCTGCTGACTTCTGCCAATCTATCCTGTCACCTCTCGATGACAGTAGCTCAAGGCCAATTGACAGATCTCCCCGGGTAATACGCACCCACCTTCACGCTTATGCCTGCCGTATATACTGCCACGCTCTCCGTACAGGTATTGGACTTTAGAGAACTTTGCCTCCTCATCCAGCGTCACAGCCTCATATACGATTCCTG
>JABXKY010000312.1 GCA_013619005.1 Candidatus Bathyarchaeota archaeon
AATCGTCGAGGCTCAGCCCCGGTCTCCAGCTGCGGTGGCTCGCGAACGAGCTGTACACCTCGTACATGGTCTCACCGGTGACCCCGTACTGTCCGTACTCCATCTTCAGCACCTCGGGCTTTGGTATGAGCTCTATTCCAACCGCTTTCCCCACCGCCATACGTTCCTTATCTATTAGATCCATGACGTGGGCCACCTTGGGCGTCATCAATGTCCCGTAGAACTCCAGGTCTCCTCCTGTCTTCTCCCATAGCCCCGTGTTAAGCAACGCCGGGGGTACATGGACCTGCAGGTTCGGGTTAGTGAGACTGGTATACAGGACGCTGCTCCCTGGCTCGCAGTTGGGGAAAAACGGCTTCACCGCCTTCATCAACTGGGGTGTCTTTTTAGCAGGCATTGCGGCCGCCCACAGGTGGGCCTTCACCCCGAAAACGTTCAGGACGGCGGGCCCTGTGGGCTTGATAAAGTACGGTAGAATAGCGCCCTCACCTAGGACCGTTCCCTTGGGGGCTATTTCCTTGAACTCCCGGTATGTCCTGAGGGCCGCCAGGTAGCTGCTCCAATTCATGATCACCTGGCCGGGCTCCATGTACTTTGCGGCCTCTAATGTGAACCTCTCGGCGCCGTACGCCCTTATGGTCATGAATATGGCATCGGCGCCTTCAATGGCTTCCCCCATGTTTGTGGTGATTACATCGGGCTCCACGACGCCCTCCAGGTTACCATGGGCCTCGATGCGCCCTTTTTCCTCGACTATCTTGAGATTTCTGTCATATTCTGGGAAATCGAACAGGTTTACCTTAAAGCCCTTAACCCCAAGGTCAACGGCCATAGTCATCCCGCCGCTTCCACACCCTAAAATCGCTGCACGTTTCAAGCAAGACACTTCCTACACACTGTTTATGTCCACTGATGATAAAAACCCTTGACCTGGCCACAACGTCCCTGAGCCCTTAATATAAGTCACAAGGGGGTTGCGTGTTTCTCAGCTTGATATCCTTATCGATGTTAATTTTCTGTAATCCTGGTATCTTTCCTCAATCTCATCTTGTGTGAGTGCTTCAAGTCTCTCAATGCCATAGCCTTCAATGGCAAAAGACCCCAAAATGTTCCCATATAACACCGCTTCTTTCATTGTTTGCTCAGTTATCTGATCGACTCTTGAAAGATGGCCAATGAAACCCCCACCAAAAGCATCGCCAGCTCCAGTCGGGTCCACCACGTTTTCAACAGGGTACGCAACTGTCGGGAAAGTCACCGTATCAGTGAACAGTGTAGCCCCGTGTTCTCCTCTTTTAACAACAACAAAATCCGGACCCAAGTCAAGCAACTTGTGGGCTGCTTTGATAAGATTCGGCTCATCCGCCAGTCGCCTAATCTCCACGTCGTTGACAATGACCCCTTTAACCTTGGAGATCACATCCATGAGCTCGGCCATCGCCGTGTCCATCCAGAGCTTTATCGTGTCTATAACCGTAAACTCTGGGTGGTCAAGTTGATCTAGAATGCTTAGTTGATGCGCTGGATGTACATTTCCAATATAGTTGAGTTTTCTGTTTTTGTAGCTGTCCGGTACCTTGGGAATCCAGTCCCCGTACGTATTCAACTCGGTTAATAACGGGGTTCTAATAGAGAGTGTTTCATCATACTCGGACACATAGTGGAAAGTTAGCCCTTCTGCTTGTTCCACTCCTTCACAGTTTAACCGAGTCTTGAGTAATTGTTCCTGAGTTGGGGTTAAGTCAGTTCCCATTATGCTTACAAGCCCCGTCGGTCCGAATAAGCTGGAACTGAGCGCGAAGTAGACTCCTGACCCTCCCAGGGTTTTATAGCCCTTGGTGGATGGCATGTGGGTGATATCCACACCTATTGTTCCTGTACATACTATCAAGGATTCAAACCCCGTAAATCAGAGAAGTGAGGGGTTAGACCGTGCCCTCGTCCCAGCTATTCAGGTACTTGTCCTGTTCCGCGGTGAGCTTGTCAAGGCCGAAGCCCATGGCCTGCAGCTTCAGCGAGGCGATCATATGGTCGATCTCCCCCGGCACGTCGTACACCTTCGCCTCAAGGTCATTGTTTATGAGCCACTCCGCCACCAGCGCGTGGTTGGCGAAACTCATGTCCATCACCTCACAAGCGCTGCCATCGGCAGCTGCTAGATTCACCAGCCTACCCTCTGAGAGCAGGTACAGTTTCCTTCCGTCCCTGGTATGGTACTCGTCGACGTCCGGCCTGACCCTGATCTTTTTCATGCTCATCTCCTCAAGGGCCGGGATGTTGATCTCTACGTTGAAGTGGCCACTGTTAGCCAGCACCGCACCCGATTTCATGTTCTCCA
>JABXKY010000309.1 GCA_013619005.1 Candidatus Bathyarchaeota archaeon
GTTTTACCCGCGTAGCCACCTATATCAGCCATAAAACTCACCTTATCCATGATGGATTGGGCTGGAAAAATGTTCCGAAAGACACGGTGAAGCACTTTGAATGTGAGGGTCAGGTTCTATGGGATGGTGTACGACGAGGTGGGCACCCGTGAGTGGGAGATGAAGCTGGATAGAGCCTCCACTGTAAATGATCTTCTTTCTATCCTCGTGGAGAGGCATCCTCCCCTGAGCGGTCTGGTTTTTGATAATGAGGGAGTTTTCAGGGAGTACCTTGAGGTCGCGGTCAATCACACGGACATCATCGGACTGAATGGACTGGAGACCGTGCTGAACGAGGGCGACGTAGTGCTGATCATGCCACCGATTGGCGGGGGCTAACCGATTATCGGCGTCAGGTCAAAATTGAACGCGATCTTGAGCGCGTAGAGCACAACCACTGCGATGACGTTCTGGACAGCCAAGATATAGTATCCCTGGTTTTCCTTTGAGAAATAGAGCCCTGCGACGATTGGTGGGACCGCGAATATGAACCAGAGGCTCCAGTAGAGGATGAAGATCATGTTCAGCAACGCGACCACGGTTAATTGCAGCAGGTCTAACCCGGGTGGTAGGACGTTCTGTGTCAGGTAGATGATGAAGGCAGAGACAACCGATATCGCGGTGATTATGAGGTTAAACAGGGTCCAACGTGGTAGGATTCGCTTGAGTAGCCCCTTGAAGTCCATCCAGCCAAAAACGTAGGGGTAGGATAAAGGGGTTAGGCTTCCTGTGCGGGTGCCTCGGGGTCGACCCAGCTGAACTTTTTCTCAAGGGTCGCGCTGTAATAGTTGCGCCAGTCGTACTCCACCTGTTTGCCCCATTCAAAGAATACGCGGGGGTCCACGTAGCTCTTGAGGCTGGTGCCCAGGTTGTAGTCCTTGGTCATCTCCTTTGCCTCGATCTGCAGGGTGGCTTTCTCGATACCCGTCTTGTCCTTCTGCTGCCGGGTCGTCATCCGCTCCTTGAGCTTGGCTATGGCGTCCCTGTGCTTTGCCTTTGTATCCCTGATGCGCTTCCTGCCGTTGCTGATTACCTTATTCTTGCTGGCTATGCGGTTCTTTACTCCCTTGACGGCCTTGCCCGCCTTCTCCTTCTCGGCCAGCTCCTTCTTGTACTCCTCGCGTTTCTGTTTGTCGACGTCAAGTTTTGCCTCGTACTTGGCGATGCGATCCGTGTACCTCTTGTTGGTGTCTTTGATGCGCTGCTTGTACTTCCTGGTGTTCTCCCTGGCCCTTTGTTTCCTGGTCTTGAGGCGCTCCTTCTGGCGCTCTAGGCTCGCCGCCCATGAAGGGGAGATCGCCCTCTTGTGGTTGCAAGTCATCGCGGCCTCCAAGTTGGCGATCGTAGCGACGTGCTTCTTGTAATAATCGGGGGCGTCCAGCGGAACCTCCACTTCTTTAAGCTTTGACTCGACTGCCTGGGTGGCGTAGCATGTCCTGAAGACCTTGGCAGTGATGCCCTCCATCACCTCGTCCAGGAACTCGCTGACGACGCTGCTGTTCACCTCGCTGAACAGGGTTCCCCCATTGCTTGCCTCCATGAACTCCTTGAGGTTTGCCGTGGCCTGGTCGTCAAGCTCAGCTGTTAAGAGGAGCTGGATGCTGTCCTTACCCAGGAAATCAAAGGTAACGGACCCATCATCGTTGATACAGATGTGCTCGGCCCTTAGGCTTGAGGCCCCGACCGTGTCGGCTTCCTCCTCCTCGTCCTTCTCGTCGCCCACCCTGAACTTGAGGTCGTTGATTAGGTAGCAGACCGTCGCGGTTTTCCTCCGTTTGAGGTCCTCGTGGGTCATGTTCTCTTTGATGTGCCTATCGATCTTGCCCAAGTTTTTCCTCAGCTCAATGGCCTTGTTGAACTTGGCAATCTCAGCCTTCTGCTTGACGGGGCTGCTGTCGTGAGGCCAGACGTACTTCATCTTACCGGTGAGCTTGTCCTTCCACTTTGCGACCCAGATGCTATCAGGGTCCCAGTCTACCCTGAGCCAGTCGCCATCAGGTGGAGGGACATCCTTGCTGTGGTTGAGTATGACATCACTGTGCCTGGGACCCTCCTTCCACTTGCCCCTGAAGGGGTGCTGGCCCCTTCCCATGAATATGCTGCTGGGCTCCACCATGTAGTTGCCTAGCTCGCAGCGGTCGCCGTCGATTGTGGCGTAGCCGTATTTTTCCTTGTTAGCCTCGCGGATAACCTTCCGCCCCTCGGCTAGCTTTTTCTTCTCCTCACGTGGGATCGCCTTCTTGATCTCGCGCTCCTCGACCACGCTTTCGTATATCTCGGAGTAATCTACGTC
>JABXKY010000245.1 GCA_013619005.1 Candidatus Bathyarchaeota archaeon
GATGATGGCCTGGTCGGCCTGCCCGAGGACGGCTACAACGTCATCTGGGGCAGCTTCAGGCTTACGGAGCACTTCCACACCTTCACGAGGAACATGCCACTGCTCAACGAGGTGCAGCCCGAGTACTTCATCGAGATGAACCCCGGCCATGCAGCTGAGGTCGGGGTTGACTCCGGTGACTACGTCCGTGTCGAGTCCAAGAGGGGCTGGGTCATCTGCAAGATCATGGCCACCAAGAGGGTCGGCAAGCTGAAGATCAACGACGTCGACTACTGGGAGATAATGACGCCCTTCCACTTCGGGCCCAAGGGCCTGGCGAAGGGTTCCATAGCCAACTTTGTATCCATCGGAGCCGTGGACCCGCACGCGTTCATACCTGAGACCAAGGCCTGCATGTGCAAGATCCTGAAGGCGACTGACGCCGAGATAGCGGCCATTCAGGAGAAGGGCTACCATCAGGGGGTGTACTAGATGACCGATAAGGTTTCCAGGAAGGACTTCCTCATGGCCGCTGGCGCATCCCTAGTGGTCGCCCCGATGGCACTGGAAGGCCTGGACAGAGGTCAGAGAGCCCCCGTTCAGCACCTAGGCGAGCAGAAAGCCGTAATCGTCGACGTAACTCGATGCATAGGCTGCAAGGCCTGCCAGATAGCGTGCAAGGTATGGAACAAGCTCCCGGCGGAGAAGACGGAGGTATCCAGAGATGGTGAGTTCACCAACCCGACGTTCTTCTCACCGATAACATGGAAGATCGTCCGCTTCAAGGAGATCGGCGACTACGACGAAAACGCAGCGGGGACAGGCGGCCTCAAGTGGAGGATGCTCTCAGACAACTGCAAGCACTGCCTAGAGCCCAGCTGCGTCTCAGTCTGCCCGGCCGCCGCCCTCTGGAAGAGGAGCGATGGACCAGTCCTATACGACCTAGACAGATGCGTGGGCTGCGGCTACTGCACCATGGCTTGCCCATGGGGAATACCGCGTTTCGATGACGAACTGCACGCAATACGCAAGTGCACAATGTGCCACGACCGCATCGACCAGGGCCTTGAGCCCTCGTGCGTGTCGGTCTGCCCAACGGACTCACTGCAGTACATGAACCTAGAGGAAGCTAGAAAGATGGCTGTGGAAGCTGAAGCCAACGGCCTGTACACCTACGGCGTGGACGAGGTCGGGGGCACGAGCTGGATCTACATCTCAGACGTTCCGTTCTCGGAGTTCGGTCTACCTGAGTACTCCACTGTGACCCAGAAGGGCTTCGAGTCGGATATACTGGTAAAGTTCGCCGGCGCAGGCCTCTTCGTTGGAGGCGCAATTCTGGCGGCTGTAAAGCTGTACGCGGAGAGGAGAGAAGCGATTATGAAGAGTGAAGGCGAGGGAGGCAACTAAGATGTCTGAATTAGTTTGGGGCCCATTGATGGCGACGTACCTCTTCCTAGGAGGATTAGCCGGAGGAGCCTACCTGATCAGCGCCCTGGTCGACCTCTTCAAGGGAGAAGACTACGAGGTCCTCTCGAAGTCCGGCGCCCTTGTGAGCACGGTCGCAGTGATAGCGAGCGTCGTGGTGCTGCTGCTTGAGATCAAACGCTTCGAGGTTGCTCCGCTGAGCTTCCTGTATGCCTTCAGCGAGTTCCCGGGTTCAATGATCTCGGTCGGCACCTGGATACTCACCGGCCTGCTGGTCGTATCAGTGGTGACCGTGATACTGGCGTTCTTCGGCGGCAACTGGCTGGTAAGGAAGATTGTCGACGTCGTCGGCATAGTCCTGAGCCTAGGGACAGCCGCTTACACTGGGCTGGTGCTGTCATACTGCAGGGGAATACCCTTCTGGGGTTCACCGTTCCTACCGGCGCTGTTCACAGTCTCCGGAATACTTACGGGCCTCACGATGGCCATGCTGATGATACCGGTCGCAGCCTACATAATGCCCAAGGCGCTGAACAGCTTCTGGGAGCTCTACGAGAGGAAGGCCTCCTACGTCGGCATGATCGGACAGACTGAGAAGTACTGTCAGGTACTGACCGTCGTGGAGATAGTACTACTGGCTCTGTACATGGGTACGACTCCTACTACGGGAATACTGCTCGGGGGATCTTCGGTCTCGCTGCTGTTCTACGTCTACATCGCGCTTGGACTGCTGTTGCCGTTGGGTATCGGCTACCTGAACTCAAAGTGGGAGCACCAGGGGAAGGACATGATGATCGTGCTTTCCGCAATGATCGGTCAGGTCATGGTCCTCCTGGGAGGCTTCATACTGCGGTATGTGGTCCTCATCGGCGGCCAGCTAATCCATTAAAATATTACCCTTTTTTCTCTTTTTTAT
>JABXKY010000277.1 GCA_013619005.1 Candidatus Bathyarchaeota archaeon
GGTAAATGGAACAAACAGAGAAGAAAAGACTATTAAAAATCCGATCGAGGATCAACAAGAAACGGCCTCACTTCAAAAGATACGAATCCTGGAGATTAGTCAGAATCAAGGACCAGTGGAGAAAACCGAGAGGCATCGACAACAAGATGCGAACCGAGTTACAGGGATGGCCCAAATCCGTCAAAATCGGATACCGTGGACCAGCAGCTGTACGCGGACTCCACGCCTCAGGAATGGAGGAGGTAATGGTCTGGAACACCAAGGACCTTGAAAAGGTCGATCCCGAGACCCATGTCGCAAGGATCGGTGGAACCGTAGGCGGCAGAAAGAAAGAGACCATGCTTGAGAAGGCAAAGGAACTGAAGATCAGAATCCTCAACCCAGGAGTCACAGAGCCCGAGGACGATTTCGAGGACCTTGACGACGAGGATGAGGAAGAAGAAGAGCTAGAGGAGGGCGACGAGTAATGAACCTATCAAGTCAACGCAGGCTCGCGTCTGCAGTCCTCGACTGCGGGGCTCACCGCGTCTGGATAGACCCAGAGCGAGCCGACGAGGTGAGCATGGCGATCACCAGAGCCGAAATCCGCGCACTGATCAAAGGTAAAGCCATCAAGGCGCTACCCAAGAACAGCCCGAGCAGGGGCAGGGCCCGTGTTCTGGCGGCGAAAAAGAGGAAAGGCAGGCGTATTGGACCCGGAAGCAAGAAGGGAAAGAAGTACTCCGTGGTCAGCAGGAAAACCCGTTGGATGAACCGTATCAGAGCCCAGAGGAAGCAGCTGGTCAAGCTCAGGGAGAACAGGACCATCAGCGTCTCAACGTACCGCAGCCTTTACCGTAAGGCCAAGGGCGGGACGTTCAGAAGCGTGGCTGAGCTCCAGCGTTATATAAACGACAACAACCTAAGGAGGCGTACCTTTGGCTAAAGGACCAGCCTACCGCGTACCTTACCGTAGGCGCAGGCAGAAGAAGACTGATTACGCGGCCAGGAGAGTCCTAGCCACATCGGAGCACCCACGCTTCGTGGTGCGTATCAGCAACAAGACTATACAGGTACAGATAACAAAATCCGAGATAGAGGGCGACTACGTTCTCGCAAAGGCATCAAGCCACGAGCTTAAGAGCAAGTATGGCTGGATCGCCAGCGGCAAGAACATCCCAGCCGCCTATCTCATCGGTTACCTCGCTGGCAAGAAGGCCAAGGAGGCCGGGCTCGATTACGCAAACCTGGACGTAGGGTTGAAGAGGGTTACCTCGGGTAACAAGATCTTCGCCGTGGTCCAAGGCGCCAACGATGCCGGGTTCGAGGTACCAGTAGACAGCGATATCGTGCCATCGCCAGAGGCCATGAACGGCCAGGTGATAGCAGAGTACGCTAAGAATATAGATGACCCCTTCGAGTACGAGAGAAGGTTCTCAGTCTACCTCCGTCGTGGACTAAGACCTGAGGCACTTCCAAGCCACTTCGAGGAGGTCAAGAAACACATCGAGGAGAACAACGATGAGTAACAGAAGGCGGCAAGACCCCCTCGCTGGCTGGGTTCCGAAGACGGATCTCGGTAAACTCGTGATGGATGGACAGATATCCAGCATCTACGAGGTATTCGAGGAGGGCTACAAAATCAAAGAAGTCCAGATAGTGGACGCTCTAGTCCCCGATCTGAAGGATGATGTTATCAACATCAACCTTGTTCAGAAGCAGACAGACGCAGGTGAGTCCAGCAGGTTCACCGCGCTCGTGGCGGTAGGCAACGGGCACGGCTTGATCGGCGTGGGCCTTGGCAAGGCGAAGCGTGTCAGGAATGCCATCGAGAAGGGCATCAGGCTCGCAAAGCTGAACCTCTACCCGGTGCGCCGCGGATGCGGTAGCTGGGAATGCGACTGTGGTGAGGGCCACACCCTACCTTTCAAGGTAACGGGTAAGGCTGGCAGCGTAGTTGTAACGCTGCTGCCTGGTCCTCAGGGGCTTGGACTCGTTGCCGGTGACACCGCAAAGCAGGTGCTCAAACTGGCCGGGGTCAAGGACTGCTGGAGCAAGTCCATGGGAAAGACTACTACCACTAACAGCTTCGCGTTCGCGACGTTCGAGGCTCTAAAAGCTACACAGGCGATAATGACGCCTCAGGACTGGGTGTAAATCGATGGAAAAGAAAAGCCTCCTCGTAATCAGAATTAGGGGCACCATCAACGTCTCCCAGAGGGAGAGGGACACCATGAGGTTCCTGAGAGTGGATAGGAACAACTACGCTTCCATTATCGATGACAGGGCCGACTTTAAGGGAATGCTTCAGAAGGCCAAGGACTGGATCACGTGGGGTG
>JABXKY010000004.1 GCA_013619005.1 Candidatus Bathyarchaeota archaeon
CGCTTAGACCAACCCCCGGTTTTCCCATCCTGCCGCAGGCGTTGAGGAGGCTCCCGTACTCCCTTCCCCCCCTCAGTGGGGTGCTCGGCTCCTCCAGCCTGAAGGTGTAGATGGTCCCGATGAGCTGGTGGATGGCGCTTGAGTCGCATCCGCTGCTGACCATGTGGTTGCTGAGGGCGCTGAACAGCCTGGTTCTCTCGTCATCAGTTAGATCAGCCAGCGCCCTGAGTCTGTCCCCTTCCAGTATCTCGATGCCTATCTCCTTGAGGAACGCCACGCAGTTGCTCTCGTTCCCGCTCAGCCCCGGGATGTATGGCAGCGTCGTGTACGCTATCGCCTTGGCGATGGCCCTCGTCTCGTACCCGTAGAAGATGAGCCCCACGTGTTTCTTGAGTAACCCCTTGTCTATGGCGTCCTGCTCTATGATCGTGTTCAGACCGAAGAGCGATTTCCTCTCCCCGCTGTCCTGCTGGTCGCCCAGCGCTCCCAGAAGCCCCAGGCAGGCCAGGTCAACGTTATCTGGATCTAGCGCCTTTGCGAAGAAATAACATACTCCAGAGGCGGCTATCTCCCTGGCACCGTCGATGCCGTGGAGCATCGGGCTGACGTGGATGATGTTATCGGCCTCGTACTCTACTGGCATGTGGTGGTCCAGTATGATGATGTCCTGCTTCAGGCTTTTCGATATCATCTCAAGGTAGCCCGACCCAAAGTCGCTGAACAATATAAGGTCGGGGCTCTCCTCAACGAGCCTCGCGATGAGCTTCTCGTCAAGCTTCTTCTCGCTGCTGATCTTGAACCTGGCCCCCATGCGGACTGCGCATGCTGCCAGAATCCCTCCGCTGCTGAGCCCATCAGCGTCGTTATGGGTAACCAGTCTGATATTGGAGCCCTTCTCGACGTGGCTGGTGAAAAGGTTAGATGCAGGGATAATAGAGTTGAAGAAATTATCCGTGTTGGACATTTTCGATCTAAATGGTTACGATTTCGCGGCGGTGATTCCAATCCCTTGGAAGTTGGCCCTTCTTCTTGTAGTACCGTGTAACCCTGTAGATCATGCTCTCAGTGAGCTGAAAACTCCTCTTGTTTCCAAAGTCCTTGGGGTGGCGGTCAAGATGTCTCCGGAGTCTGGTTGACCTTATCATTAGGGTATAAAGGTCCTCAGGGATCTCTGGAGCCAGTCCAGCCTCTTCGAGAACCTTCTTGATGCCCATGCCTGCGATGGGTTTTACGAGTGGAATTCCGTGAACGTCTCTGAGAATGTTGCCTATTTGTGACTGGGTCCTGCCCTCACGCGCCAGGTTGATGATTAGCGCCTTTACCTCGTCGGGCTGGTAGACGACCCAGTTTGGGGGCCTCTTGCTTACTGGCCTAGTGCTCTGGCCTCTGCCCCGCATTGTTGATAGTTTTCCAACCATTACAGTTTTCTCCGGATGCTCTAGTCTTACACTCGCTTCCCTTATTAAATGTTTATACCTCCCCGGAAACGGCTTCATAGCCGCTATTCGACTTGGATTTTTATGGTAGATCAACCCATTTGATGGGTGATGGCTAGACCCGTTCTCAAGTGGGCCGGCGGAAAGAGGCGTCTGAGGTTTGAGATAGACAAGCTTCTGCCACCTGGTCACAATGAGAGGAACTACCATGAGCCCTTCTTCGGTGGCGGGGCCCTGTTCTTCCACCTTGAGCCCAGGGGCGGCAGCATCAACGATGTCAACGAGAGGCTCATCAGGTTCTACAAGGTGGTGAGGGAGCGCCCCGAGGATCTCATCGAGGAGGTGAACCGCTACGAGTACGGCAAGGAGCAGTACTATGAGCTCAGGGCCAGGTTCAACGAGGAGGAGCTGGGGCCGGTGGAGGAGGCGGCCATCTTCCTTTACCTGAACAAGACCGGGTACAACGGGTTATACCGGGTTAACTCCAAGAACAAGTTCAACGTGCCCTTCGGCAGGTACAAGAACCCCACCATCGTGCACCCTGACAGGGTAATGAAGGCAAGCATGCTGTTCTCGAGGTTCCAGATATACTGCGACCGTTTCACCTACGTTAAGGAGGAGGCGGAGGAGGGGGACCTGGTTTACCTTGACCCCCCGTACCTTCCCAAGAGTGACACCGCCGACTTCACGGCTTACAGTAAGCTGGGCTTCGGTCTCGAGGATCACATGCTGTTGCGTGACCTGTGCCTAGAGTTAGATGAGAAGGGGGTCTACTTCATCCAGAGCAACAGCTTCGTTGAGCCCATCATGGAGGCTTACAAAGATACCGCTTTCAACATTCACACCGTTGAGGTCAGCAGGGCCATCAACAGGGTGATAAC
>JABXKY010000197.1 GCA_013619005.1 Candidatus Bathyarchaeota archaeon
AGCTCGGGTAACTTATCTGTTTCCTCCATCATCTTGGCCCCGATGGTGTATCCTTTCTCATGGAAAACGGAGCCGAACAGGTAGTACATGCTCATGAGCTTACCGAATGTTACACCCCTCGCACCCCAACCATAACCAATATCCGCCATCTCGTTGATCACAGACTCAGCGTTCTGGGTAATTCCCATCGTGGTTGCCCCTTTCCCGTTGCACCACTCAAGGGCATCAACTATCTCCTTGGTCTTACCACTCTGACTGATGAGAATGACAACAGCGTCCTCATCCACGGCCTCAGGTAGGCGTTCAAGGAACTCCCAGCCACTAAAAGCATAAACAGGCACCTTGGTGTGCTTCTCCGCGATGTACACGAGGGGTAACTGGACACTGTAGCTGCCGCCGCTGCCAACCATATAATACCTCTTAGCCTCAGCGATCTTCTTCCCAAGCTCAATTAATTCGGGTTTCTTCGCTGCTACGGCGTCAAGGGTTGACTCCGTAACCCCGTCCTTTAGCCATGCGGGGCGGTATGTTTCCTCTGTTAAGTAGTCCACTGGTTCAGACATGGGCATCACATATGCCCAGAAATCGATAATAATGATATTAAAAGAGTTGGATAAGCTAGATCTGTAGCTTCAGGGCTTCCTTGAGTCCCTTGTAGCGGTTCCTGATGGTGACCTCGGTCACGCCCGCGGCGTCCGCGATCATCTTCTGTGTCCGCTTCTCGTCGTTCATCACGCACGCGATGTACAGGGCTGCGGCTGCTAGGCCCATGGGGTCCTTGCCCGCCGTTGTTTTAAGCTCCTCTGCCTTCCTGAGGATGTCCACCGCCGCCTGCTGGGTGTTCTCGCTGATGTCTACCTTGGCCGCTATCTTGGGGACACGGTACTGTGCCTTGGGGATTGGCATGCTCATGTTAAGCTCCCTGAGGAGTAGCCTGTAACACCTTGCAAGGTCCTTCTTTTCGATTGTGCTGTGCTCGCTCAGCTCTCGCAGGGTCCTGGGGGTCCCGGTTACCCTGCAAGCCGCGTATAGGCTGGCGGCCGCGATGGCGCTGATGCTCCTGCCTCGTACCAGACCCTTCTCCAAGGCCTTCCTGTAGATGACTGCGGCCCTCTCCTTTACTGACTTGGGGATGTGGAGCTTGTCTGTGAGCCTGCTGAGCTCAGTCATGGCGTGGCTCAGGTTCCTGTCTACGCTGCTCTGGTAGCTTGACCTGATGTGCCACTTCTTGAGCCTGAGCATCTGGAACATGGTCTTTGTGGGGATGGTCCTTCCGAAGGCGTCCTTGCCCACCTGACCGATCATGGTGCTCAGTCCCTTGTCGTGAACACTAAAGCTAAGTGGCATTCCTACACGGCTGCGTGACTCACGTTCATCCTGGCTGAATGCCCGCCACTCGGGGCCTTCATTAATCATGCTATCGGCCATTACAAGGCCACAGGTTCCGCATATACGCTCACCAGACCTGCCGTCGATAATAATCTGTTTGCTCCCGCACTCGGGGCACGTGTCGGTACTGGTTTCAATTTTTGAACTTCTTTGCAATTATTTCACCTTTTGTGAGTCACGGGAATCTCCCAATTCCGATTGGAATAGGTTTCCCCGTGAAGGGTAGCGATACAGCAACAATCAGATATATAAAGCATTCGGTCATACTTACCATTGTTTCTATAGTAGATGACGTAATTGCTAGTATATAATTGGGCTACTCGATACCTATTATACAGATTTAATGCGTTATTTATAAATAAATGTACGGCGGCACCCTTTTTATCGCGTAAATGAGCCTTTTCGGTATGGCAGACATACCAAAGGTCAAGATAGCTGTGCTGGGAGGCAGCACAACCATTGGCGCGAACTTCCCCCGCGCGTACGAGGGGGTCAATATTATCGCCGATGGCCTTGTTTTTGACACCCCTTTTGGGCAGACGGCGTCGTTCACCCACGCCGAGGTGGATGGGAAGGAGTTTCTCTACATTGATTTCCACGGAATAAACAGGCAGGTCAGGAACACGGAGCCCAACAGCAGCGGCGAGCGGGTCTTCTACGTTCTCTGGAAGGCGGGCGTCAGGAAGGTCATAGGCACAGCGTTGTGTGGGTCCACGAACAGGCTTCTGGACCCGGCGGATGTGGTTATCCCTGACGACTTTGTGGACTTTACTACAAAGCGGCCCCAGATGCTGATGGTTAACCTCCTGGATCTGGGCCACGATGTCCCGAGGTTCAGTTACAGGCTGTTCCAGCCTACGTGTCCAACTCTGAGTGACAGCCTGGTGGAGTCCTGTGAGGGGGCGGAGTTCCCCAGGGTCTTCAAG
>JABXKY010000228.1 GCA_013619005.1 Candidatus Bathyarchaeota archaeon
GACATGGATGACAAGCCTGAGGGTGCCAATGGGTGATACGTCTACGGGTTTCAGGGCCGTGACGAGGGATATCGCCAGGAAGTTGGAGCTGCACGGCAGGTGCATGTGTGGAACTTTCGTGCTTGATGGCGTGAGACACGGCGCCAGGGTGGCGAGTGTCCCCATCTCGGTGCGTGACAGGGAGGATGGGGACAGGCGGATCCAGATTGAGCATGTGGCCCAGTTCTTCATAGTGCTGAGGGCTCTGTTTTGGTAACATTTTTAGGCTTAACGGGGTTATGTATTGGAATACTGTATAGAGAGTGTTGGTATGATCAAAGGAGTTACTGTTTGGTTCACGGGTCTTCCGTGTAGCGGCAAGACCACTCTCGCCGATAGGCTCGGCGAGGTCCTGCGGGAGAAAGGTGAGAAGGTAGAGAGGCTCGACGGAGATACCGTTAGGAAGGGTCTTACCAGTGACCTGGGCTTCAGCAAGGAGGACAGGGCCGAGAACATCAAGCGGGTGACTTTCGTCGCCAAGCTGCTCACAAGGAACGATGTCAAGGTTCTGGCCACCTTCGTTTCCCCTTACATCGATAGGCGCCAGAAGACCCGCGAGGAGATAGGGGAGTTCATGATGGTCTACGTCAGGACCCCCGTCGAGGAGTGCATCAAGAGGGACGTGAAAGGCATGTACGCCAAGGCACTGGCAGGGGAGATCAAGGGCTTCACTGGGATCGATGACCCGTACGAGGAGCCTGTTAACCCTGAGCTCGTTGTCGATACGGACAAGGAGACCGTTGAGGAGAGCGTCCAGAAGGTGCTCGCTGAGATGGAGAAAAGAGGGTACCTCTAAAAAATTAAAAAAATTTACTCGACCACGATCATGGTCAAGGTTGATCTAACGTGTTTCAGGCGCCTGATCTTTGTTGTGATTGTTTCCTTGAGATGCTGCATCGTCTCGGCCTCTAGCCTGACGACGTAGTCGTATACGCCGTATACACCGTATACGTCCTTGACTTCTTGGATGCCTCTAAGCGCTTCAGCGACGTCGGTTCCTTCACCTAAATCCGTGTTTATCAGAACGAATGCTGTGCTCACCATATAATCCAATGTTTCGTTAACTTGTCAATTTTTAACGTTTTCGAACCGTTGAATGGTGAAGATTATATTATATATACTACGCCCGGAGGAGAATAGTTATTGCACCATAATAAATCAACAAATAAATCGACATATAACGAAGTTTGATACGTCACAACATTTATTGCGCGTAGAAAAAAAAGGTAAATGGTTTACTTTGTCCTTTCCCCGTAAGATAGCAGTGATAGGAGCCGGGATGACCAGGTTCCACCACAAAGTCCACGCAGATAAACAGAGCAGGGAGCTGTTCACCGAGGCATCCATAGAGGCAGCAGGGTCAGTTGACAACGGCTTTGACCTCAGGGACGCCGATGCGCTCTATCTGGGCTATTTCAGCAGCGACAATTTCGAGAAGCAGGCCCACACATCGGCGCTGATGGCTGACTGGATCGGGGTCAACCCCATCCCCACGGCGCGTGTGGAGGCCGCGTGTGCCAGTAGCGGTGTGGCCATGAACATGGGTATCATTGCCATCGCGTCAGGTCTCTATGACACCGTAATCGTCGGTGGCGTTGAGAAGATGAGGACCCTGGGGACGGGTGACGTGACGGATACGTTGGCCATGGCTGCGGACGCGAGCTACGAGGTCGCCATGGGTTTTACTTTCCCAGGGCTATATGCCGTAATGACGGCGGCACACTTCCATAAGTACGGGTCAAAGTGGGAGCAGCTTGCTGATATTGCCATCAAGAACCATGAGAACGGGAAACTGAACCCGAAGGCCCAGTACCAGGAGACCATCATGGAGATAGCCCAGAAACTTGGGCAGAGGAAGGGACTTACGTTCAGTGACGAGATGGAGTTCCTGAGGTCTGACCTGAACGCCATGGTCGCCGAGCCGCTCAGGCTTTTTGATTGCTGCCCCATATCAGATGGGGCGGCCACGGTTATTTTGGCCTCGGAGGATGCCGCGAGGAGGTACACGGATACACCCGTCTGGGTTGCCGGTATGGGTCAGGCGTCGGACACGATGGCTCTCCATGACAGGGAGGACATCACCTCGATTAAAGCCTCGAAGCTGGCGTCCAGACAGGCATATGATATGGCCGGGATAAACGCAGGGGACGTCAGTTTCGCGTGTGTCCACGACTGCTTCACGGGGGCCGAGATGATGGCAACGGAGGACCTTGGGTTCTTCAAGCCAGGTGAGGGCGGGAAGGCAGCGTCCGAGGGA
>JABXKY010000276.1 GCA_013619005.1 Candidatus Bathyarchaeota archaeon
CTATAATAATCACCATCAGGTAACAGTTTTAATCGAGTAAGAGTGGCTAACCTGTATGGGCACCCCCAAGGACTATATTGAGATCATGCGCCCCGTGAACTCGGTCATGCTGGGCGTGGCGATAATCATTGGGGCCTTCATCACGGGAGGCACCCAGATTCTCGGTAATAGGGTGTCACTGGTATACGCGTTCCTGACAGGTTTCACCATGAGCGGCGCCGCCATGGCGATAAACGATTACTACGACAGGGAGATTGACGCGATAAACGAGCCACACAGGGCTATACCAAGCGGCAGGATAAGCCCGAGGTCGGCGGTGGTATTCACAGGCTTCCTGAGCGTCATCGGGCTGGCCTCTTCCTACATGGTATCCCTGGAGGCGCTACTGATCGCCGTATTCGCGTGGATCGTCATGATGACCTACTCTATGTGGGGCAAGAAAACGGGGTTCCTGGGCAACCTGATGGTAAGCGCCTCGGTGGCGCTCCCCTTCATGTACGGCGGAGTCATGACAGGGTCACTCGCGGCATCCCTCAGCTTTAGCGGCATCGCGTTCCTCGCAAACACTGGCAGGGAGATAACCAAGGGCATAGTGGATGTGGACGGCGACAGGGAGGCGGGGGTCAGGACCATCGCGGTCACCAGCGGAGAGAAGAACGCCGCAATAATAGCGTCACTGTTCTTCCTCTCGGCGGTCCTCGTCTCAATATACCCCATCTACAGCCAGCTTGTTTCATTCTGGTACATCCCCTTCGTGGCCATAACGGACCTGGGGCTCATCTACAGCAGTTATCAGGTCACAAGTGATCCCACTAGGGAAACCAGCAGACAGGTTAAAACCAGGATACTCTACCTCATGCTCGTAGGTTTGATCGGCTTCGCAGCTGGAAGCCTGCTCTAAAAAAGGATAAAAAACTTATCTGGAGGAGAGAGCGATACGCTCGACTTCCTGCTTGCGTCGGATGGCAAAGTTGTTGTTATCATGGTTCGCCGCGCCGATAAGCTGGTCAGCTATAATCTCCTCAAATGCCTTCCGGTTGCCGAAGGTCTGGGTCTTTATTCCCGTGACTATGTAACGCAGCGCCAGATCGATCCTCCTCTGTGGACTGCAGTCAACCGCCAACCTGTAAACGACTCCACCGTAGCCGATCCTCGTCGTGTCCTCGTTGGGCGCGCTGTTCTCGACGGCCCTGACGATTACCTCGATGGGGTTCCTTCCAGTCTTTAGGTTGATGATCTTCAGCGCAGTCTTCACGCTGCTTGTGACCCTACCCTTCGCCCCGCCGCTGGACCCTGGCTTCAACAGGTTGTTGATAAGCCTCTCAACGATGCTCAGGTTGCTTTTCCTGAACTTACGTGCCTCGTGCCTGCCTCCTGTGTGGGGAAGATACACGGGGTCCACATTCAGGTAACGCTTCAGGCCGATATCTCTGACCTCGATGCCCTCAAAGCTCCACTCGCCGAAGAGCTTAATGCCCTCGTCCTGTTCCTGTACTTCGTTTTCGCTCATTTGACCACTTCGTAAGTGCTAGGTGACATTGAGAGCGGTACCATAATAAAAGGGTTATCGCTTCCCGTCGATTGGTTTACAGCATCTCGATTATACGGCACAGCGTTGCATAAACGAGTGAATCTGTATCAGGTTTCTCCTCGTGTTAATGATAATCACGTTATTCGTGATGATAACTGATGAAACTGGAAGAATTGAGGGCGAATTTATCGCCCACTATATTTATTTAAAGCCTACCTTACAGCTTTCTGGACCTTGCCTAGAACAAGAAGATTCAAAGGGGTACCGTTGACGGCGCTGACCTTGTAGCGTACACCAGGGATATCGCCCATTGACCTTGAACGCGGCCCGTGGATTCCCTCGATGGTGACCTCGTCGTGCTCGTCGACATGGTTGAGTGCGCCGTCTCCTGGGAGGAAGGCGGTAGCTAGCTTACCGTTCTTGATGATCTGCACCCTCACGCATTTCCTGATAGCGCTGTTGGGCTGCTTGCTCTCGATACCAACCTTCTGCAGGACGATTCCTCGGCCCATAGGTGCTCCCTCAAGGATGTCCTTCTTCTCGGTCCTTCGCTTGAGCCTGAGCACATAGTCCTTGCTCTTGTACCGCATCTTTTTCCTCACGTTGCGGTTCCTGCGGGCAGCGTACATGCCATTTGCCATTAGATTCTCCATCCTTCGGATACATGCAGACATATTAAATGTTACGAATTTGACGGGTCAACGGAAATAGAATATATGGCTATGTAGAAACGGTTCCCTGTATATACCACTACC
>JABXKY010000031.1 GCA_013619005.1 Candidatus Bathyarchaeota archaeon
CTTTAAAGATCAAGTACATGAGACTAGCTGAAGCCAACTGGAACCCGGCCGCAAGGAAAAAAGGCAGATCTATTGAGATGAACTGCATAATATATCCTGAGAGCATGGGCGCCCCTGCCGCGGTGAACCTGCTAACCACGGCCACGATACCGGCTGCCGATGCTTTTCGTTTACTCTTTATGACGCCCATCAGATAGGATTGCCGTAGAGGTACATCGATCATTGCGAATAGGGACATGAACCCCCGCATGTAGGCGACGATGGCGTATGTGGGGGTAATTGGTGTTAAGACGTTGATTATCACGACGGGGATACGGGACAGTACGGTGGCCCTGATCGTGCCCACTCCCTTTGCCAGCCTTAATCCCAGATAATACGAGCCGGCGGCGATGATCCTGGAGAGGCCGAACAGGGTGCCTATTTGTCCAAGCCCTACTCCGAACTTGACGTAGAACCAGTAAGAGGTGAAGTTCATGATGAAACTGCCGCCGATCACATCCAGGGCCAATACAAAGGACCAACGGGATAAGATCCATCTTTCATCTGCCGTGATCTGTTCCTCGTCACCAGGCTCGTAGTTGATATGGTTCTGGAAAGTCTCAGTGATCATGAGGAAGGATAGGGTGGATACGAGTCCGCTTAAAGCGAATATTATGAATAACGGCTGATATGAGGCCAGTTCAACCACGCCTCTTCTCTGGAGGATATCTGGGAGGATGGCGGCGAAGCTCCCGAATACGCCTGCGATGGTCCCTATGAAACTGTTCACACTGAACGCCGTTGTCCGGTTTTCGCTGGATACCTTCTCAGTCAGCATAGCCTGCTCCGCTGGGGTATAGGGAATCGCCCTCCCTACGTTGAATAGTATAGCGGATACCGTGAGTATTTTGAGGTCTTGACTCACTGCGAAGATTAGTCCACCGACGGTCATCAGGATTGAGGTAAGTAGCAGTACAGGTTTTCTACCGAAACGGTCGGCGATAAGCCCCTCACCTAGGCTTCTCACCGCGGCGAACAATGCCATTCCTGTGAATATCATCCCCAGTTGTACAGATGTTGCTCCGAGTTTGCTCATGTAGATGGTGAAGCAAACGGATAGTATGGCTGCACTGAAGGAGCGTATTCCCCTTGTTAATAGTAATATCCAGACGTCTTTGTCAAACTCATTTAAGGTCTGCATATAGTTCAGGCTACCTGATTACGAATCACCGCTACATTTGGGTCAGGTAAATATAGATTTACGGGTGGGAGCAAGTTTTGGTATACTCCCGATCATGCGATGCATGCTTTCTCAGACCATCAAGATAAATAGAATAAGCATATGACACCAAGGATATCCATGGTTCTCAAACTCTTCAAAACTCTTGATTTACCTAGCCACCCATCTGGTGGGTTCGATCACGGCGATGTCGTCGAGGAGACCGGCATATCATACGTCGCCCATACGGGGAACGGCACGGTAGAGGTATACGATGGCAGGAAGGGAGCGTACATAAAGACGATTCCAGGAGTCCCAGGGGCGAGTGGGGTGGTATGCGATCAGGCTGAAAAGGTGGTTATAGCAGCATCTAGGGGCACGGGGAAAATCCTTGTGCTGGACGGGGATACGGGAGAGACGGCCCGGGAGGTCCAGGTGGGCTCGAAGCCTAATGGCCTAGCATGGGATGGCCGAAGGCACAGGTTCCTTGCCGCTGATGTCGGTGACAACCATGTCAGGATTGTTGACCCGGTTGATGGAAGCATCATAGGCGACATACCGTTGCAGGGGAGGCCTCGTTGGGCCAAATACTCCAGAGCCTTGGATAGGTATGTGGTGAACGTCCATGTCCCACCCATTTTGGCGGTCATCGATCCTGAGAGATCCAGAGTTGAGGCGACGATATCCATACCTGTGGCTGGCCCACACGGCATTGACATCGATGAGGAGACTGGCATTGCTTACATTGCCTGTGACGGGGGAGGGCTTGTCTCGGTTAATATCGATGAGAGGAGAGTACTAGATAAAGTGGATATTCTTCCCAACCCGGATGTTGCCTGGTTGAACGTAAAGAAGGGATTGCTGTACATAGCTAACTCAAGACCCGGGGTGGTCCAAGTCGTGGATGTCAAGGAGATGAGGATCTTGGAGGAAGTTCTCACAGAGGAGGGGTGCCATACGTTTTCATTTGATCAGGAGGCGCAGATCCTCCACGCGTATCTCCCTAAGAGTTGCAGAGTAGCTTTCTACAAGGAAGACTAACTTGATTACACGTAAAAGAAGTGGGGAGATGCCCTTCACACGTT
>JABXKY010000088.1 GCA_013619005.1 Candidatus Bathyarchaeota archaeon
TATGGTGCCTCGCTTGAGTTACCAGCCAGGTGTTACTGAGATCACCTTGTTCGACCTACTGAAATCCGCCCTTAGGCAAAGACCAGACTACATCATTGTCGGCGAGGTGAGAGGAGAGGAAGCATACACGTTATTTCAAGCCATCGCAACTGGTCATGGGGGACTGTGCACTATTCACAGCGACACTGTAGATTACGCTATTAAGAGACTTCTAAGCAGACCCTTGAATATACCGGCGATGATGGTACCCCTCATGAACGTACTTTTACAGATCAGGAGAGTTAACATAGGTGACAAGGTCATGAGACGAGCTGACACCGTAACCGAGGTAATTGGGCTCAGTACCAGTGATCAGGTCCAGATTGAGCACCGGTTTAAATGGGACTCAATAGATGACTCGTATCGGTTCCAGGAATCCTCTGGTAGTGGAGAATCAACGTTTAAACAGATATCCAATCTACGAAACGTACCCGAGGGGACTCTTAAGGAGGAGATGCAGAAACGCACCTTGATCCTTGAATGGATGGTAACGAAGAACATCAACACGTATGCGCAGGTTTCGGAGCTTGTCCATAATTATTATAGGAACCCGGAGGAAGTGCTAACACGGGCGAGGTTTGAAGCGACATAATGATACAGGAGTTCTTGACCGAGTTAGAAGGGATATATAAGAAGAGCGGTCTTACCCGTTCATTTGAAGAATATATCAGTGCTGGTAGGTTAATCCTGATCACAGGCTTCATCGCCTCTTTCCTTATTTTCACTTTCCTCCACAACATATTCAGAGTTGATGGGGTCAGGAATCTTTTAGGATCCCTCGTAATATCAGTGGTCTCAACAGCGGCTATCGCTGTCCTCTATGCATGGTACCCAGTGTACAACAGGGACTTGGCAGTGTCTGATATCAATAGGAACCTACTCAACTCGGTTACATTTATGCTGATGCTCTCCAAAGGTGGACTTTCCATCGAGCGCATAATCGAGAGAGTGGCTGAGTCCGAGACCAACGAGTATATTTCGGCACTGCTTAACAAGTTCTTAGTCAACATAAAGGTCTACGGGTTCAACCCTCAGGAGAGCCTTCAAGATATAAGTGAAAGGAGCCCCTCTGAGTTATTTACACAATTACTAAACGGCATTGTTACCACCACTCAAACTACCAATGATTTCAGCGCTCTCTTCGAGTATGAGTCAGATGTTCTATTGCAGCGTAAGCAAGAGGAAAACGAGACTCTCCTAAACAATATTGGATTCCTGAGCGAGATCTACGTGACGCTCCTAGTAATCGCACCCCTCCTCATGATCATCTTATTAACAACATTTAGTTTTACGAGTAACAATAGCGGATCCGGTGGTATTAACGCACTTAATCTAGTGGTCTTCACGGGGATCCCAATAATAGCGACAATTATAATGATCCTGGTGGACATGCAGGTGAATATTGACTGATGGTATATTTCGACGAGAAGAAAACAAGGTTGCTTCAATACAGTAGCCTAACCGCTGGAATACTCCTGTTACTTGCTATCTTCCTTTCCACGGGCTATGTACCTGGGCCACCTTACTGGATACCAGTTGATAGAAGGATAAACACTGGTCTAGCCTTGTCTCTTCTCATTATTATGGGCGGGCCAGCAATACTGGAGTGGTCCAATACTCGTTACATAAAATCAGTTGAAGAAAACCTTCCATTATTCTTGAGAGACATAACGAATATGGTCCATTCAGGAGTTCCGCTAATGTTTGCCTTAGAGAACGCATCAACGAAGGACTATGGGCCAATCACGAAGCCATTAAGGCGCACAATGAACCGAATAAATGTAACCTCCGATATTGAGGGCTCTCTGATATGGCTTGGAGACCAGCTGGTAATCCCTTCAGCTAAAAGACTGACCTCGGTTCTTATTGAGGCGTACAATACAGGGGGGCGAATTACAGACATTCTTGAGTCAAGTTTGGAGATATTCACTGTTCTCACCAAGCACAATAGCGAAAGGGAGGGGTTAACGAACTCATACATCTACGTTGTCTACCTTGGCACAGGTGTATTCTTGATTATTTGCTGGGTACTTTTAACCAAGTTCCTTGCACCTCTTTCCGAGCTCACATTAGACCCAAATATGCAGGCCTCAGGGTTGGTGTCTTCGTTTTTCAACCTGGATTATTACTGGGCTATTCTGTTTTGGGCTGCAGTCATTGAGGCGATAGTTGGTGGTCTACTAGGTGGTAAGATAAAATATGGCAGGCTTAGCAAAGGTCTCTCTTTTGCG
>JABXKY010000086.1 GCA_013619005.1 Candidatus Bathyarchaeota archaeon
ACAAAGACCTAGCAAGGGCCGGGGAGTTCTACGAGAAAATAATGGGTTTTGAGCTGGTACAGGACCAGAAATGGGCCAAGATATTCAAGGTAGCCGACAGCGCCTTCATGGGCTGCGTCGACGGCAACATCGGGTACCACAAACATGACCCCACAAAGCCCGTCATGCTCACTGTCATCGTTGACGACCCCGATGCGTGGTATGAGCACTTCGTGGAAAACGGCGTTGAGACCCTGAACAAGCCTCACGATGACGTGGAGCTCAATATGAGGATATTCCTGCTCCACGACACGGAGGGGTACGTCATAGAGATACAGAAATTCAACGACCCGTTCCCATAAAAACCGTTTTCAACTCAAATCCTTTATAAACTAGGCTCCAGTAAAGCCGAAAACCGCTTATATATAAGCCCCGTACTCCTTCATTAGTCAATAATAGGATTCTATGCAAATAGGAGCATCCAAAATGGATCAACTCAAACAAAAAATTGAGACCGCCGTATCGGAAAGCCAGTACGACGCCGTCTTGGCGCTGGGCGTGGACAACTACAACTACCTATCAGGGACTGTCCTCCCCTTCGCGGAACATTATCCATCAAGGAAAGCAGCAGTGCTGATGCCCAAGGAAGGTTCCCCCGTCGTTATAGTGCCACAGGACTGGTCACAGGCAGTGGTTGACCAGGGGTGGACAGGTGAACTGCTCGTCTACGACGAGAACCAGGGATACGAGACAGGGGCATTCGTCAAGGCTATGGAGGAACTCATCGTGAGCATGGGGCTTGACAAGAACACGATCGGTATCGACGCTGCCCGCGTGACAAAGGGCTTGATGGACTCATTATCAGGAAAACTCCCCAGGGTACAGTGGGAGCCAGCGGACCCCATGATCAGGGATCTCAGGATTATCAAAACAGAGGGCGAGATCGAGTTTATAGAGAGGGCGTGTAAGCAGTCCGACAGAGGAATCGTGTACGCGCTGATGCACCTCGAGGGCACGGTGGACCACCAAAGGTACACCATAGCTGAGTTCACCGAGAGGATGAGGGTTCACGCAAACGAGAACGGCGGAAGCGGGGTAAGCCTGCTGAACTGCGGTTTCGGAAGCGATGGCCAGATTTACTACACGCCCCAGAGAGGTTGGGTGAAAAACGGCGATATCTTCAGGATGGACATGAGCAGCCACTACATGGGCTACTGGACAAACGTCGGAAGGATGGGTGTGACAGGTTCGCCTAGCCCGGAGCAGGAGAACGCATACAAGGAGAACCTCCAGCTAAGGGACACAGCCCTTGAGATGCTGAAGCCGGGCGTTGCTTGCAACGAGGTCTACGCCCACGTGGCGAGGGCCGCCGAGAGGCAGGCGATAGGGTTCTGGAAGGAGCCGGGCATCGGTCACGGGGTTGGCGCGAGCCACCATGAGGCACCGTACCTGAACCTCAACTGCAGCACCGAGTTAAAGCCAGGAATGGTTCTGGCGCTGGACATATACACGTATGGTCCGAGGCAGGAGCTTATCCACAACAAGGACATCTACGCGATAACTGAGGAGGGAAACAGGAAGCTCAGCTGGTACATGGCATGGGACAAACTGTATCATGTCTACGGCATGAGGACAACCCACTAGGAGGAAAATGAGATGAAAGAAGAGATAATTGCGAAAATAAACGCCGGGATAACAGAGGCGGGATACGACGCGATCCTAGTGTTCGGTTACGACAACGTCCAGTACCTATCGGGCGCGTATCTCCACTTCCCACAGTCTTTCCCAGACAGGTACATGGCTGTATTCTGGCCCAAGGAGGAGATGGCGACCTGCGTAATCCCACATGAGTGGGAGAGCAGCTTCCTGAACCTCAGCTGGATAAACAAGACAAGGACATACAACGAGAAGCCTGGAAGCCCCAGCGGAATCGTTGAGGCCGCGGTATACCTCGCAAAGAACACCGTGAGGAAGACAGGCAGGATCGGTATCGATGTCAACAGGACCCCACTCAACGTCTACAACAGGCTCAAGGGAGCGTTGGAGGACTTTGAGCTAGTTCCCTGCGACGACCTGCTCAGAGAGCTAAGGTTGAAAAAGACACCGAAAGAGCTGGAGCTCCTCGAAGAGGTGGTCTCCAAGAACGACCAGGCCATCGCGGGGCACGCCCATCATATCCTTGTACTACAGGTTAACGGTGAGATGAACATCACAGAGGGAATAAGGACCCACGCCATCGAGAGAGAACTCGACGAAGTTGGACACCAAGCAATAGCTCAGGCGGTGG
>JABXKY010000331.1 GCA_013619005.1 Candidatus Bathyarchaeota archaeon
GTTCGCAGGGATATCAAGATTTATGTCTTTGAGTACATCCTGCCCCTCCTCGTAGCTGAAGGTCAAATTCTCATATCTGATATGTCCTTCAATGCGTGCCATGTCTCTTGCATCAGACTTGTCATCGATATCCACCACTGTATCCATGATACCGAACACTCTCTCTGCTGCTGCCAGTGCTGACTGCACTGTATTCCAGAATGTACTCAGGTCTTGTATGGGCCAGAAGAACCTGCCCAGGTAGCTCATAAACCCAAAGAGAACTCCAATGCTAAGGGTGCCATCCATGACAGCTGTGCCTCCGAACCAGAGTACCAGGAAGTTTCCTATCGCTGTGAACACGCTGACTACTGGCCAGAATGCTGACATAAGCTGCCCTGCTTGGACGTTTGCCTGCATGTTGCTCTGGTTGATCTGCCTGAACTCCTCCCTGGTTGCGCCCTCCTTGCTGAAGCTCTGTATCTCCTTCATGCCGCTGACGCTCTCCTCCATCTTGGCGGAGACGCTGGCGATGGTCTTACGGGTCTCCCTATAGACCCGGCGCACCCTTCTCCCCCATATGTAGAGGAAGATGAGCATCAACGGGATGACGCTGAATGTGATGAGGCTGAGCCACCAGTTCATCGACAGCATTATCACGATGATCCCAACAAGGGTCAGTATATCGGCCACCACGTTGGCCACCCCGCTTGTGATGAGCTCAGTGATCTTGTCGATATCGTTTGTTGCCCTGCTAACCATGCTTCCCACCTCACGTTTCGCGTAGAAGGTGAGGCTGAGCCTCTGGAGATGGCTGAATATGTCCTGCCTCATGTTCCTGTCAAGCTGGGCTCCCAGCCAGCTGATGAGGAACCTCTGGACGGACCGTGAGGCAAATATCAGGCCGTAGGTGACGACAAGGATAACGGAGATGACGGTGAGTCCCTCAGTGTCCATCCCTGTGATGTACCTGTCAATGGCCAGAGTAGCGAGATACGGTGGAATTAAGTTGATGATGGACGACACTGTGATGGCAAGCACCAGCGTGAAGCTTTCCTTCCGCTGGGCAAGTATGTAACCCACCATGCGTTTGAACAGCACCCAGTCGGGCACCGTTCGAACCATGTCGTCCTCGGACGCGTATCTCCTCATACGGTAACCCATCAGACGTCACCTCCCCTTGCCCCAGTGATCTGTGTATCATACAGCTTCCTGTATATCCCCTCAAGCTCTAGGAGGTGGTCGTGGCTGCCCTCCTCGGCTATCTCCCCGTCCTCAAGGACGATGATGTAGTCGGCCTTCTTGATGCTGCTAAGCCTCTGGGTGATGATGAACGTGGTCCTGTTCTCCAGAAGCTGGTCCAGCGCATGCTGGATCTCGTACTCCGTCTGGGTGTCCACGCTGCTGGTGCTGTCGTCCAGTATCAGTATCTTGGGGTTCTTGAGCAATGCACGGGCTATGGCGACCCTCTGCTTCTGTCCACCGCTCAGGGTAACGCCTCTCTCCCCCACCTTTGTGTCGTATCCCTCGGGGAGTGATTTGATGAACTCGTGGATCTTGGCCTGTCTCGCCGCCCCCTCTATGTCCCTCGTTGTCGCCGACTCGACGCCGTAGGCTATGTTCTCGCGGAGGGTTGTGCTGAAGATGTACGGGTCCTGCCTGACGATGCCTATGTGGCTCCTCAGGTTCTTTATGGTGATGTCCCTGATGTCAAGGTCGTCGAGCTTGATGTTGCCCTTTGAGACATCGTAGAACCTGGGAATCAGGTTGATTATGCTGCTCTTACCCGAACCCGTGGCGCCAAGTATGGCCACCGTCTGCCCCGGCCTCACGTCAAGGTCGATTTCCTTGAGGACCATGTTCTTATCGTCGTAGCTGAACCAGACATCCTCGAACACCAGGTGCCCCTCCACTGACGTGAGCTCAACCGCGTCCTCTTTGTCGTGGACATCGATCTCCGCGTCCACTATCTCGAACACGCGGTCTGCGGCCGCCTGCGCCCTGACGAACATGCTGGTCATGAACCCAAGCATCCTCACGGGCCCCATGAGCCTTGACATGTAGAAGTAGAAGGCGAGGACGGTTCCAAGGGTCAGTGTCCCCGCGATTACCTGTCTGCCCCCAACCCATATGATGATGACGATGCCGACTGAGCTGATCAACGAGGCGAGGGGCATAAAGAAGGCTCTAAACCTAGCCATTTTTACGTTGATATCGAAGAACTTCTGGACCTCGGCGCCGAACTTTTCCTCCTCGTACTCCTCCCTGCTGAAACCTCTTA
>JABXKY010000267.1 GCA_013619005.1 Candidatus Bathyarchaeota archaeon
ACACCATCCAGCCGAGGCAAGCACATCCAGGGGCCTCAAACCCTGTCACCCACATGATACCACCCACACCCACCGGGTTGGCCACCACCCAATAAAAAAAAGTCACCAAGTAACCACCTACAGGGTCCATGGGAGTAAAACATGGCCCTCACCGACCGCCACCGAAAAATATTTTTTTCCAAAATTACGGCCCACAGTTACCTGGAGCCCTGCCTCTTATCGCGCCTGTACTTTTTAATGAAGAAGCCCAGCATGCTGGAGACGTACGTGTACAGGCTCATCCTGATGAAGAAGCCGTCCTCGAACAGGAACGGCGTCCCCGAGTAGTTCAGGGACGGGTAACTGTGGCTGTACAACAGGACCAGGCTGACAAACGAGAGCACCAGAAGGCCCGATTTCCAGTTGACAAGCCTCCTCCTCATCGTCAGCCTTGGCGTAGACGGCGCGGCCATGGACTCCGGCTTGGCCACCCTGGGCGCAAAGGGGCAAGCGTTAACCATCCATTTAATCAACCCGATACCTCCCCAGAATCTCTATGGCAAGCTGTGTCGGCGCCATCAGCTGGTGCAAGGCGTTGAGCTCAACCCCTCGCTCCTCCGCCTCCGCCTCCAGTACGCTCCTGCACGATGACTCAAGGTTGCAGGTGTCACAGTTACCCTCGTAGAGGTACCACACCTTGAGGCCGTTACAGTTGCTGAGGCTCACCAGCACAGGCAGGTCGTGGGCGGGGCTGTGGGCCTCCATGACCCCCTCCACCAGGTTTATGGTCTTCACAGTCAGGTTGTTGGTCTCGGCGGCCTCCATGAAAGCCTGCTCCACCTTGCCGTCAATGATATGGTAAGCCTTGTGGACCGCCTGCCTGCTCACCCCCAGCTCCCTACCGATGTCCGACTGAGAACGGTCCCTACGGCGGAGACCCCAAATGTTCGCCTCCCTGGGCGTCAGGTACCCAACTTTAAAAGTCAACCCAGCTCAAGTAAACCATCAACAGTTGACATAGATAACGTTATCGAGCCAAACGGACCGTTAATTTCATCACGGTCAGGGCACAACGTTAATCATGCCAACTCATGGGATACAGGGAACCATAACCCTGTTCTATTACAGAGACCTTGAGGCCGCGTCGGCCTTTTACGAATCAATGGGCTTCACGCTAGAGGTTGACCTCGACTGGTGGAAGGCGTTCAGGATAACGGACGGGGCCTACCTTGGCCTCGTGGGAGGTGACATCGTACCGGAGGACATCGATTCGAAGAAGGCGGTGAAGCTCATTGTGGTGGTGGATGACGTTGATGCCTGGTTCAACAAGTTAAAGGGACTGGGATTAAAGCTGGACCACCAGGAGGTATACTCCAGCTCAAGGCTGAACCTACGGGAGTTCAGCCTAAGCGACCCCGAGGGGTACTCCATAGAGTTCGGCCAGTTCCTATCCCCGTTAGGGGTCTAGGGCTACTG
The DNA here is from genome assembly GCA_013619005.1 of Candidatus Bathyarchaeota archaeon. Lineage (GTDB taxonomy): Archaea > Thermoproteota > Bathyarchaeia > TCS64 > TCS64 > RBG-16-57-9. The sequence continues at coordinate 1,456 of JABXKY010000267.1, forward strand.
GTACCTACCGCGAGTAGTGATCGGCCATACAGCGCAGACCCGGTCATCCTTGACGACCACCATCTCGTCGTGCTGGTTAACCGTTGTACAACAGTGGTTGGGTACGAACTGGATCTTCTGCCCCCACCTCATCTTGGCGCGCTCCTCGTTTCCCTCGTTGAAGTACAGGGTTCCGTGCTCCTCGCTGAGACCGATCCTATCAAAGTTGACATTTTCTCCGTCGGCAATGGCTTGCACTTGTGGGTCCGCATCTTTATGTCTGCCCCCGCTCATCGCTTTTTCACCTGCATCAGTCACGACTCTATTAGGATGCCTATCGCTGATGATTTGCGTGAGCACTGTTAAGCTGCTCTTGAAATATACATCGTTGATGCTTTCCCAGCCGTAGCCGCTCCCCTCCTTTCCCGCACCAAACACGAAGCTGCCAGGCTCGATCTCGGTTATGCCCTTGTAGGTGCCCGTCACCTCGTAAGTAGCGGTGCTCCCGGCGCTCACGATCTCGACATTTATACCCGCGTCCCTGATGGCGTCGGCTGTTCCCACAGTCAGTTTGTTCCTAGCCAGGGCTACCTCCCTGTCAACAGGATTCTCGTAACCGTAGATACCCCTGAAGTTGACCCCCGGCAGCTTCATGAGCCTCTTCGCCACCCACACGGCATCCTCACCCGGCGAGACCCCGCACCTGCCATGAGTGATTTCAATAAGCACGTCCTGCTTGACCCCCCACCTCTCGGCGACCCTGCTAATCATCTCGGCCTCCTGCAGGCTGTCAATGCTGGTTATCACCTTCCCCTCACCCATAGCC